>WFZV01000093.1 GCA_015489395.1 Bacteroidales bacterium | reverse complement strand
GGTTAAAAACAAGTGAATTTATGCTTAAAAAAGATTTTCGTGCAATAAGCTGGAATTTTTGAAATTTCCAGAAAATATCGTTAATAAACATACTGTCTGCAGTGATTTGCGATATGGTTGTCAGGCTGTCATTGCGTTGTAAACGGGTAATACCTGCTATGTAGCCAAGGTTTTTAAGCTCGCTGTTGTTGTGCCAGTTTATTTTGTAAAAAATCTTGTTATTTGCTGCGGCTGCATTGAATTTAAAATTTTCAAAGTCTAAAACTCCTGCCTGAAGTTTGTTGAAATTGAGCGAGAATTTTATTGCTGTGTCGGTATTTACTTTAAAATCAGGCTTTAACAAACTGCTTTTGCCAATTAAAATCGAGTCGGATTTAAAGTTTATTTGAAGTGATTTGCTGTTGTCCAGATAATTCAGTGTAAATTTGCTTTGAGGAGCCAGTTGTAATGCTGGTAAAAAGATTCTGGTTGCTGGAGTGATGTCTTTAAATAAAATCGTGCATTTTATGCCTGCTTGCGAATTGAGGTTAGGTTTTTGAGGAAGAAAGTGGTTGTTTTGAGTTATAAGTGCTGGCAGATATGTGTTGATGAAATTGGTGATGTATGTTTTTAAGTCTGTAAAATTGAAAATACCAGACAGGCTAATGTCTGATAGGTCAGAATTTATCATGATGGAATGGAATTTTTGCCGGTTTACGGGTTTTATTTTTGAGACAAGTGAGAAGTTGTTGATTTGCAGTTTTTCCATGTATTTGATAAATACAAGCGGACGGGAGAATGAAATTTTGCCTGTTAAATTGTCTGGATTGTTGCCTTGTAGTTCGCCTTGAATGCCAAGTGATAAGAAAGTGTTTGGGTCGTCATGGTCCAGGTGTATAGGATAAAGGTTGGCTCTGGTTATTTTGAAGTCAAAGTCAGCTTTTGGAGTTTTTTTGTTGTAAAGAATTTCAGTGTTTAATGCAGCAATGAGGTTTGTGTCGTTGATGTTGAAGTCAATGAAAAAGTGGCGTTGTTTGAACGATAGGTCTAAGTTTAAGTTTTTGAAAGTATAATCGTTGAAAAACAGTTGTTTTAGCTTAAGAGTATTTTCTCCCCAGATTAGCGTGTCCTGTTTGGCTAATTTAAACGAGTCCTGGAATGAGATTTTGTCGAACTTGTTGTTTTGTAGTATGTTGCGTAAATCGATGTCATGTGCCTGGGCTAAACCCTGGATTTGGTATGTGGAACTGATTTTTATGTCGCTATTAATCTGGAGTTTACCCAGATTGGTATTTATTTGTACTAAGGTTGAGAGGTCTTTGAGAAAGCCTGTTAAGCGTACTTTAGTCTTGATAAATTGTAGTTTACTCAGCTTTGGCGGAATTTTGACGATTTCATGTCCTAAAGTATCCTGTAAAAGCCGTATATCGCTGGTAAAAATTTGGGCTGTATCCAGTTCAACGTCAAAGTAAAGGTTATCTTTTTGTGGTAAGCCAATGATTTTAGCGTTTAGGTGGATATGTGATTTTCGACCAAACCACAGGCTAAAAGGTTTAATTGTTAGATCGCTCAGGTTGCCGTATAGAATTGTGCCGAATTTTATTGACAAATTGTATTTTCCCAGTTGTGGCACAAAGTATTTGATGTCTTTAGTGCTTATTGTCGTGCTGGTGTCTAAGTTGATGAAAAAGTTTATTTTGTCTTTGTTTGTTAGTTGTTTCAGACTCGGGTATGAGAGTTGAATATTGGGTAAGTCGATTCGGGAGTTTTTAAACAAAATATGAAAATTCGTAATATCTAAATTTTGAGGCGTTAGTAAAATTTTGCCAGTTATGTTTTTGATTTCAAAATTGCTTTCTTCGTCGATAAATGAAAAATCCTTAAGCTCAAGGCTATAGGTAGAGTCCAAAACCTGGAGGTTGTGAATGGTGAAATTCAATGGTTTTATGCGAAAATAACCTGGATTAAACCTGTCAGGAGTCAGACTGTCAATGTATTTATGAAATAAAATATCGCAGTTTTTGACTTTAATGTTTTTGACGAAAAAATTGAGTTGTTTAGTGTTCTTTTGTTTGTTATTTGGCGGTTTTTTGGGCAGGTTTTCTAAAAAGTAAACTAAATTGTTGTTGCCTAAAGTATCCTGTTTTATTCTGATTTTTAAACCTTTGATGAATATCTGGTTAAAATTTAGCTTATTTCTAAAAATTTCCCATATCCAAAAACTGGCCTGGTCTAAGTAAAAAAGCGTGTCCAGATTATAATCTTCAACGTATATGCCTTTGATTATTAGACGATTGTCAATGGAATACGAAACCCGTTTGACTAAAACTGTGGTATTCAAAGCATTTGTAAGCGTATTGGTTATGCTATTGCTTATAGCTGTCTGAAAAACAGGTATTTGTAACGAAAAGAAAATTATCAACGGAATGACCAGAAGCGTTATTAAAATAGCGATTAGGATTTTAATGTATGTTGGAATTGATGTTTTCATCAAAAGTCGTGATTTATTGCAAAATTAATCGTAATGTTTTTATTGTCAAAGTTGCAAGTTTTTTATTACAAATCTTTAGCCTAAAACATTTTTTGAACAAAACAAATGAATCGTTAAATTTGAACGTTAAAAAATAAATTTTAAAATCATGAAAAAAGTAATTTTCGCTGTCTTAACCCTGACAATAGCGTTTTTTGGCTGCCAACAAAACAATTCCACAAAAAATAATACAACCAAACCAGCCCAGCCACAGACTTATGTAAATTCAAAATACGGATTTGAAGTAAATTTCCCACATCAACCTAAAACTGAAGTCGCTAAAGTTAAAACTTCATTAGGCGATGTCCAGCAAGTGACTTTTGCAACAGAAGAAGGAGATTTGGTCTATATAGTCCAGGTTTCGATTTTTCCTAAAGCTTACGAAAACCAGGTCAACCCTACGGAAGCAGTTAAAACACAGGTACTTGAGCTGGCTAAAAACATGAATTTAGAACAGGTGAAAACACAGGAAAATAATATCCCGGGAAAACCAAGTTATTATTACGAAGGCCGTGCTGAAAATGGGTATGTCGTTATGCAGGCTGTTGCATCGCACCGCAATGTTTATATTGTAGCTGCTCTGGCTAAAACACAAAATGCTATTCAAGACCTTAAGCAAAAAGGCATTGACTTTATCAAAAGCTTTAAACTTTACTAAAAACAAGAATTTTTCGAAAATGAAATTAAAACTAAAACGGCCAATTGCGTTCTTTGACCTGGAAACTACTGGAACAAACATTGTCAAAGACCGAATCATACAAATCTACATACTCAAAATTTATCCCAACGGCAAAGAGCAAAGCCTCGGTTATCTGATAAATCCTGAAATGCCCATTAGCAAAGAGGTTTCTCAATTAACTGGTATAACCAACGAAGACGTTGCCGACAAACCAACTTTTAAAGAAGTTGCACAGGAAATTTACGATTTTATTCGCGATGCTGACCTGGCTGGGTTTAATTCCAACAGGTTCGATATACCACTTCTGGTCGAGGAATTTTTACGAGCAGGCATTGACTTTGACCCGACAAAAAAACGGAAAATCGACGTACAGGTGATTTTTCACAAAATGGAAAAGCGCGACCTGTCTGCTGCTTATAAATTTTACTGTGGTAAAGACCTTACCGACGCTCACAGCGCTGAAGCAGACACCCGCGCAACTTACGAAGTACTGCTAAAACAGCTGGAAAAATACCAGGGACAACTGGAAAACGATGTGGATAAATTAGCAGATTTTTCTGTCTATGACAACGAAAAAAACAAGGTCGATTTCGCAGGATACATTGTTTATAACGAAAATGGCGAACCGGTTATTAATTTTGGAAAACATCGCGGTCGCCGTGTTGTTGACGTCTTTCGCGAACAACCCGGCTATTTTGATTGGATCATGAAATCAGACTTTCCGCTTTACACAAAAAAGGTTTTTCAGACAATTTACCTGTCGCAGGCTTTTAAAGACATTAGACTGGGCAATAAAAAGATTTAACTGTGGCGAGTATTAATTTCAGCCACTTTTGAGCTGTTTATGCTGCGCAATGCGTTTTGGTACAAATAGCAAGCAGATGCTGGTGCAAATTTTTCGTGAAATTTGCGGTGGTTAGGCAAAAAACGAAGGCAGGGCTGGCGGTCACCGCCAGCCCTGCCTTTATAATCGTAAAATTACGCGGATTAACGTTTAAGCATCGATATTTGCGTAAATAGCGTGTTCTTCGATGAATTTGCGTCGAGGTTCGACTTCTTCGCCCATTAGCATGGAGAAAATCCGGTCAGCTTCAGACGCATTTTCAATGGTTACCTGCCGCAGGATACGCGTTTCGGGGTTCATGGTCGTTTCCCACAGCTGCTCAGCGTTCATTTCGCCAAGACCTTTGTAACGTTGTACAGTAACGGAGTTGGGATTGCCTTTGCCTAATTCTTCGACCAGTTTACGCATTTCGTCTTCTGTCCAGGCGTAACGTTTTTCTTTGCCTTTTTTAACCAGGTAAAGCGGCGGAGTAGCAATGTACAAATAACCTTTTTCGATGATTTCACGCATATAACGGAAGAAAAAGGTCATTATCAAGGTCGTGATATGGCTACCGTCAACGTCGGCATCGGTCATGATAATGATTTTGTGATAACGCAGTTTTTCGAGGTTTAAAGCTTTAGGGTCGTCTTTGGTACCAATAGTAACGCCCAGTGCCGTGAAAATGTTTTTGATTTCTTCGTTTTCGAGGATTTTATGCTGCATAGCTTTTTCGACGTTGAGGATTTTGCCGCGCAGCGGCAAAATCGCCTGGAATGTACGGTCACGGCCCTGTTTTGCAGTTCCGCCAGCAGAATCACCTTCGACCAGGAAAATTTCAGTTTTTTCCGGGTCGCGCAGTGTACAGTCTGCCAGTTTGCCCGGTAGCCCAGCACCTTTAAGAACGTTTTGTTTTTGTACGATTTCACGGGCTTTTTTCGCAGCAATACGGGCTTGTGCAGCAACAATGACTTTGTTGATTATTGCTTTGGCGTCCTGTGGATTTTCTTCCAGGAAAATTTTAAGCATCTGGCTAACTGCCTGGTCAACAGCTAAGCTAACTTCCTGGTTGCCAAGCTTGGTTTTTGTTTGACCTTCGAAAAGCGGATTTTCGACTTTGACAGAGATAACAGCTGTCAAGCCTTCTCGGAAGTCATCGCCGCTAATCTGGATTTTTTTCTTTGTCAGGAGTCCGGATTGCTCAGCGTATTGTTTGAGTGTACGAGTCAGACCACGTCGGAAGCCTGTTAGATGTGTACCGCCTTCGTGGGTGTTGATATTGTTAACGTATGTGTGTATGTTTTCGTTAAAGGTGTTGTTGTATTCGAGGGCTATTTCGACAGGTATGCCGTTTTTAACTGTCTCGATATGAATTACCTGTGTGATTGGTTCGCGGGTTTCGTCCAGGTATCTGACAAATTCTTTAAGTCCGCCTTCAGAGTAAAAAGTATCAGTGCGATATCCGCCGTTACCGTTTTCTTCTTTAACGCGTTTGTCAGTAATTGTGAGTTTAACGCCTTTGTTGAGAAAAGCAAGCTCTCGCAGACGTGCGGCTAAAATGTCGTAATCAAAGTCAGTTGTGTAAAAGATTTGGTTGTCAGGTTTGAAAGTGATTTTTGTACCTGTTTTATCGGAAGAGCCAATAACTTCTATGTCAGTAACAGGTTTACCGCACTGGTATTTTTGGCGGTAGATTTTTCCGTCGCGATGAACTTCTGCTATGAGCCATTCGGAGAGTGCATTCACTACAGAGACACCGACGCCGTGCAGACCGCCAGAAACTTTGTAAGTTCCTTTGTTGAATTTACCACCAGCGTGTAAGACGGTCATGACGATTTCGAGCGCAGATTTGCCTTCTTTTTCGTGGATATCGACTGGAATACCGCGTCCGTCGTCTTCGACAGTAACTGAGCCGTCTTCATTGAGGGTTATGTCAATGTTTTTGCAATAGCCAGCTAAAGCTTCGTCGATAGAGTTGTCAACAATTTCGTAAACAAGGTGATGCAAGCCGCGTGCGCCTACATCGCCAATATACATTGCTGGCCTTTTACGTACAGCTTCAAGACCTTTAAGAACTTGAATGTCTTTTGCTGAATAATCGCTTTTTCCGTTAAGATCGATTTTTTCTTCGATGTTGTTTTGAATTTCAGTGTTTGTGTTTAAATCTTCCATAAATCTGCTTTTTAATGTGAAAATTTTTAGAATAAAAGTCAGTCTAATTCCAGAGCTTAAGCTTTACAAATTTACGAAATATTTTGGGAAGAAACAAATTTTTTTTAATGCTTATGTTGTTGAAAATCAGTTGGTTGTGATAAAAGTTTATGTCCATTTTTTAAGCTTGTTAACCAGGTCAACCAGTAAAAATTTCTTTTTTTCGTCGATGGTGCGTAGGCTGTTTTTCAGCTTGTCAATGTTTTGCTGTGCAATGTTTTTGTCGATAGGTTTTTCAATGTATTCGATAACAGTAAAAGCTTCAAAAGCCATGTCAAGAGGTTCGTTGATAAAAATTTCGATAAGCTGAGGTACAAATTGGCTGTAATCCAGTCGGCTTTGCCAGAGTATTGATAGCAGGTCTTTTTTGATGTGCGAATAATTTTTGTCCAGAATGTACTGGAAGAGGATTTGAGCTGCTTCCTGGTGTTTTATATCACTTAAAAGGGACGTAAGTTCTTTTTTCTTTGTAATATCAGTTTGTTGGCTAAAATTTTCGATTAAAGTTGGTAAAATTTTTATGTTGCCAAATTCGCGTATTTCTTTGATAGCCTCTTTGAATGTTTCGATATCGCCAGATTGCAATTTTTCTTTCCAGATTTGTTCTTGCGATTTTTTCTGTTTGTTTTTTGTATTTTTATTATCCATTTTTTGGTTTAGATTTTGCTTTGTTTTAATGCAAAATTAAAAATATTAGGCTAAAATGTTTAAGAACTTTTCCTTAGTAGTTTTATTCACAGCATTAATTTTAGTTTTTTCGTGCCAAAATAAGTCAAGGCAGGTTAAGGC
>WFZV01000092.1 GCA_015489395.1 Bacteroidales bacterium | reverse complement strand
CGTTAAAAACTTTAATTTCATTGCCTATTTTTTTAAAATCTTTTTTCTTTATTTGTAAGAATAAAAAAATCCTCATAAAGTTGCAACGTAGTTGAAAAAAACTTATTATAAAATGATTATCGCCGTTGATTTCGACGGTACGATTGTTGAACACAAATATCCCAAAATCGGCAAGCCCAAAAGGTTTGCTTTCAAAACTTTGCGGGAATTACAGCGTCGAGGACATAAATTAATTTTATGGACTTTTCGTACTGGTAAGCTGCTGGATGAAGCCGTTGAATTTTGTCGTAAAAATGGTGTTGAATTCTGGGCTGTAAATGCAAATTATCCCGGCGAAGAATTTGATCCTCAGACAAGTAGCCGTAAGATTCTGGCAGACGTGTATATTGACGACCGCAATTTAGGTGGCTTTCCCGGTTGGGGTGTTGTGTGGCAAATGCTAATTGGGGATTAATTTTAAATTTTAAAATTTTGACTATGGAAGATCTATTCATAAAAAAAACAGCTAAAAGTCCTGAAATCTCTTTTTCTAAAAACGGACATTTGAGCATAAAAGGCGTTTCTATCCTCGAAGATTCGTCGGAATTTTATCGAAAACCTTTACAATGGATGGAGCAATATGTGTTAGAACCTGCCTCTAAAACAGTTATTGATATTGATCTGGACTTTTTTAATACAAGTTCACAGGTTAATTTATTTGATATTTTGCTTAAATTAGCTACACTTCAACAAACTGGAGCTGAAGTGACTTTCAACTGGTATTATGAAGACGAAGATTTAAAAGAAATTGGACAGGACATAGCTAACCTTCTTGGAGTTGATTTTAATTTCATAAAAAAATAAATCAACCCACTGAATTTCATGAATTTAGACACAGACGTTACATATTTAAAAGGTGTAGGACCAAAACGCGCGCAACTTTTAGCCAGAGAACTGGATATTTTCACTGTCAAAGACCTCCTTTACTATTTTCCTTTTCGCTATATCGATAGAAGTAAGTTTTACAAAATCAACGAGTTAACTACTGACTCAACTTTTGTTCAGGTTAAAGGCAAAGTTATTGACATCGTCGAAGAAGGCAGTGGCAACAAACGACGACTTAAAGCTTTGTTCACAGACGGGACCAATACAGCTGAATTAATATGGTTTAAAGGCTTAAACTGGATTAAACAATCGATTATAAAAGGCGTTGAATATGTCATCTTTGGCAAGCCAAACTTTTTCCGGGGTATGATTAGCTTTGTACATCCCGAATTTGAACCTTTCGAAAAATTCCAGAAAAAGGCTTACAGTGGCAAACTTCAACCTATTTACTCAACAACTGAAAAGCTTAAAAAAAACTACATTACCACTAAAGTTCTTAGCGAAATTATTGCTAATGCTTTCGAAAAAATAAAAAATATCCCGGACTTTTTACCCGAATATCTACGAAAACGGCTTGGACTGCTGCCCTTGTATGAAGCTTTAAAAAACATACATTTTCCCGAGGACCAATTTATCCTGAGCAAAGCCGAATATAGACTTAAATTCGACGAACTGTTTATCAATCAGCTTGCCCTGGTTAAACAAAAACGACTGAGAACTGAAAAAATACCTGGTTACGTCTTCGAGAAAATAGGCGATTATTTTATGAAATTTTACAATGAAAAACTACACTTTGAACTCACTGACGCACAAAAACGTGTCCTTAAAGAAATCAGACGCGACTTTAAATCTGGCCGTCAATGTAACCGCCTACTCCAGGGCGACGTCGGAAGCGGAAAAACCGTTGTAGCACTAATGAGCATGCTTATCGCCCTGGACAATGGCTTTCAAGCCTGCCTTATGGCTCCAACAGAAATCTTAGCACAGCAACATTACCAGACCTTTACGCAGATGTTAGACGGCCTGGACATCAACATAAAACTTCTCACTGGCTCCACAAAAACCCGCGAAAGAAGAATAATCCACCATCAATTACAAACCGGCGAACTGCAAATACTTATTGGCACTCACGCACTTATAGAAGACACTGTACAATTCAAAAAACTGGGCCTGGCTATTATCGACGAACAACATCGTTTTGGCGTTGCTCAACGCGCTAAACTCTGGCAAAAAGGCAAAATCCCTCCGCATGTTATCGTTATGACAGCAACGCCCATCCCTCGTACTCTGGCTATGACACTGTACGGCGACCTGGACGTGTCGATTATCGACCAAATGCCGCCAGGACGTAAGCCTGTCAAAACCTGGCACGTGACAGAACGCTACAGACCAAAGCTTTATAAATTTATCAAACAACAAATCCAAAAAGGCCGTCAGGTCTATATCGTTTATCCGTTAATCAAAGAGTCCGAAAAATTAGACTACGAAAACCTCGAACAGGGTTATGAACGAATACTGCAAGTTTTCCCACCGCCTAAGTACCGTGTCGGAATGGTTCACGGACAAATGAAACCTGCAGAAAAAGAAGAACAAATGAGACTTTTTGCTGAAGGAAAAACACAAATCCTTGTAGCAACAACTGTTATAGAAGTAGGCGTTAATGTTCCGAATGCTACAGTTATGGTCATCGAAAGCGCTGAACGATTTGGACTTTCACAACTACATCAATTGCGCGGACGCGTAGGACGCGGCTCTGATCAGAGTTACTGCATACTGGTTACAAAAGACCGTATTTCAAAAGATGCATTGGCTCGCATGCACGCTATGACCCATACCAACGACGGATTTAAACTGGCTGAATTGGACATGAAACTGCGAGGTCCCGGCGACATCTTTGGCACTGCCCAAAGCGGATTCCCTTATCTGTTCAAAATCGCTAATCTAACAAAAGACCAACGCATATTAGAACTGGCTCGCAATATCGCTCAAGAGGTTATCCAGCAAGACCCTATGCTCGCCAAACCCGAACACTTGCTTTTGTCTAAAGAAGTCGAAAAAGAAATTAAACGCTCTCCCTGGGGACTTATCAGCTAATTGCTAAAAAACAGTTTTAGCTTTAAAGCTTTGAAAATAATTACATTGTTTTTCGTCCAACCCGCAGTTATAACAGTTTTCACATAAATTAACAAATTAAAAAATTTTATTAATCGATATTTACGGTTAAACTCCTAAAATTAGCACTATGGGGCGGATTTCTATTTTTTTAACGTTAATTTTCTCATTCGTTTTTTCTTACTCACAGCCACCAGCTGGTTATTATGATGGGACTCAAGGACTTAGGGGAGAAGCTCTTTTAAACAAACTCAAACAAATCATTACCCAGGGCCACCAGACTCTTAATTATGGTGACCTATACACTTATTACGAAAAAACTGACCGAGTGCCAGGGACCAACAAAGTTTGGGACATGTACTCTATGGACGGACAATGCCATGCTGCTTATTATTACTATTTTGGACAAGGTCAGGAATGCGGTACTTACCAACAGGAAGGTGACTGTTATAACCGTGAACACTCTGTTCCACAATCATGGTTTAATAGAGGCTTACCAATGAGAGCAGACCTTTTTATCGTATATCCAACAGATGGATATGTGAACAACCGTCGAAGTAATTTCCCATACGGCGAAGTTGACAACCCAACCTGGACTTCGACAAATGGCTCGAAACTTGGCACAAATTCGTTCCCAGGAGGACCTAATACAACAGTCTTTGAACCCATTGACGCATACAAAGGCGACTTTGCACGAACTTATTTTTACGTGGCTACTCGTTACAAAGACGATATACCCAGCTGGGATTTTTCGACAAATTTAGCTTACGTTTTTAACTCAGACGGGACACTTAAAGATTGGGCTGTTCAAATGTTTTTGCAATGGTGTCAGATTGACCCGGTAAGTGACAAAGAAATTGCTCGTAATGATTCGGTTTACGCCATACAGGGAAACCGCAATCCGTATATCGACCACCCGGAATTTATCAACTACATCTGGGGCGATTCGTCAACACCGACTGATTCAACCGTACAAATCGACACAATTGCTTACGAATCGTTTACAACCTGTCCTCCGCAAGGCTGGTTGACTTTTGAACCAAATGGCAGTAATGGCTGGCAATGCTCCTCAAACGGCGACATGTATGCTAATGCCTATAATGCTTCTGCCGCGAGCGATGACTGGCTTATTTCTCCGCAAATAAATCCAGCTGGTTACGACAATGTCAAATTAAGCTTTAGAACATGGACAAAATACTCTGACAACGGCGTAACTTACCCTCCCTTACACGTTTACTACTCGACCAATTACGATGGCAGCAGCGAGCCACAAAGCGCAACATGGACAGAACTTTCGTGGCAAGCTCCGGATGAAGATTCGCAAACCTGGACCAGCTCAGGCGATATTGACCTATCCAGTGTAAATCAGCCGTTTTACATAGCTTTTCGATACATTTCTTCCGGCACTAGTGCAAACTCTTGCGCACTCTGGAGATTAGACAATTTCCTGGTCAAATCAGAACGGATTTTGACCCAAACACTTGATTTAAAACCAGTAACAAAAGCAACAATTTACCCAAATCCTGTACATGGCCAGAATTTGAACGTCAACTTGACTTTGTCACGGCCGCTAAACGTCACTTTGCAGCTAATTTCAGTTAATGGCGCCACCGTATTAACAAAAATCTATAAAAACCAGGGCGCAGGCTTACATTTCTACCGGTTGGCCGTTCCTGAAGGTTCGACGAATATTTTGTTTTTACGTATAATTACTGACTATGGCACGCAAGTAAGAAAAATTATTCGCTATTAACCGAGGATAAACGTATGATTTTTAAGACTTTATTGAAAATTGAATAGATACACGTCAAATGCCTGTAAAAGCTCAATTAACCGTGGCAATTGAAGGGTAATGTTCTGGAAATTAGCATCAACTCAAACGCTAATTTTTAAGTCGATTGTCGATAAAACGACCTGACGCTGCACAAACAGCACACAAAAAATCAATTTAAGCGGGAGATCTGTCCAAAAACGTTATTGCCGTTTATTTACGAATAAAAAAGGCTGAGGCTGCTCTTTGGCAGCCTCAGCCTTTCATTTTTTGCCACTATCCAGGTTACAACGTAATATCCTGATTAAGCAGGGTTACTGGAATTTGTAAAACTCAACACGATTATCGAAAAATGTTGGGATAATAAGCAAGTTCATTTCTGGAATGTACTCGAAATCAGCTATATTTTTGTTTTGCTTTGGGAAATACAGCATAGTGTAAACAGTATCGTTTTTTGTATCGACAAAATAAGTTTTGCCGTACCAGTCGCTTGTAATAAAGCCATCGGAAACTTTTTTGAGTCCGTCAATCATAGGCGTTTTGTACTCGGCAATAGTCCTGGTCTGTTTGGTTTTGATGTTAACGCTAATAAGTTTGTTTTTCAGGCCGACGTACAGTGTATCGCCGTCCAGATAAAGTCCGTTTGCAACTGGCAGGCTATCCAACCATACGCCCACGATGCTATCATTTTGCAGCATATAAATCAAGTTGTTTTGCGAATCAGTGATATACACGTTTCCGGCGCTGTCAATGGCAATGTCGTTCAAAAACTTAGCGCCTTTGACGTTTACAAATTTGATAAGATTGCCGGTATTAACGTCAATAATTGCCACGCGGTCGATGTCTGTGACGTATAGTTTATTATTGTGAATGCCCATGCCTTTGGGAGCATTAAGGCCTGAGGCCCATTTTAGGTTAATAATTTTTCCCGAAAGGCTAACCTGGCTAATGTAACCGTTTGAGTCTTTGTCAGTAGGTTTTCCGTTTATACATGAAACGAAAAGCAAATCTTTATCCTTGTCGTAATAAACAGACTCGGAAGTAAGTAAAGAATCAGGTGATTGGGTAACATAGACAAGTTTGTGTGGTTTAAATCTGGCTTGTTCTGCTTTTTGTGTGTTTTTGCACGAAAAAAGCACCAGTCCCATCAGAAAGATAACGAAAACAGCCTTTTTCATAGGAATTGTTGTTTTAGATTTTAGTCAAAATTTAGCAAAACTTGTAAAAATTCACAAGTCCAGATTATTTTTTAGCCAGATAATAAAGCACATTAGCGCGATGAGGTTGAAAAATAATTTTCGAATAAGTCATCACGTCTTGTGGCGTAATACTACGATAACGCAATTCTTCCAGGTTGTAAAGATGGGCATCGCCCAGTAGTTCGTAATAAGCAAGATTCATAGTTTTTCGCACCACATTAGTACGGCCGTCAATCATTTTGGTTTCAAGATTATTAATGACTTTATCCAGTTCGCGTTGTTCCACTGGTTTAGATTTCAACAATTCCAATTCGTCCCAGATAGCTTGAATTGCCGTTTGTGTTGAAACGCCCTCGTTTAAAACGCCTTCGACAAATACCAGACCAGTGTCCAGCGTACCGGAAATATAAGCGTCTATATCTGAGAAAAGTTGTTTGTCTTTGACCAGTTTCTGGTAAAGTCGTGCAGATGGGCCGTCTGATAGAATATCTGTAATTACATCAGTTACGTAAAATCCAAAATTTGTTCGTGGGAAATAATGAAAGGCTATCATCACTTTATCAAAAGGCACGTCACGTTCAACGGTCATTTGCCGCATACGGGTTTGAGTAGGTTCGATTGGGTATTTTTTTACAGGGACATCTCGTCTGGGAATATCACCGAACCATTTGTTAATCAAGTCTTTAACTTGATTAGAGTCAAAATCTCCTCCAATTGCTAAAATTGCGTTATTTGGAGCATAATAGCTAAAGAAAAAGTTTTCCACGTCGTCCAGGGTAGCTTTTTGGATATGGTTAAAATCTTTGCCAATAACAGGCCACTGGTAAGGATGTACTTTGTAAGCCAATTGCAGCATAAGTTTATAATCGTCTCCGTAAGGGCGGTTGAGCAAAGTCTCTTTGTATTCTTCGATAACGACTTGCTTCTGGACATTGAGTTTTTCAGGATTAAAGTCCAATTCCATCATACGACCAGACTCAAGCCACAGGGCAATTTCGATATTATCTTTAGGTATCATCAAAAAGTAATTTGTATAATCGAAATTTGTGTAAGCATTGGAAGAGCCGCCTGCTTTTTCCAGAATCTTATCGAAATGTTTACAGTACTTTGAGCCTTCAAACATAAGATGTTCGAACAAATGAGCAAAGCCAGTTTTGTCAGGATTTTCGTCGCGTGAACCGACTTTGTAAATAATGTTTAAAGCAGCGATTGGTGTTGTCGGGTCTTTGTGAAAAACGACAGTCAAACCGTTATCCAGAAAAAATTTTTCAAATTCTACCATAGAACCACGAAAATTTAGTTTCGAAGTGACGAATTTAAGAATAAAATTTAAACACCAGAGTTTTTGTTGGGTAAAATAATTTGAATAATGCAAAAACACTTATTATCAAAGCATTAACCGGCGATTGTTTCGAAAAGCAACGACTTGACAGTGCCGAATGCTAAAAATTTTCGAAAAGTTTAAGTTTTAGCAGAAAACTTTAAACAAATTTCTGTAGTTATGCGTTTCGTTATTAGATGAATTTCAGCAGATTTAGTCCGTACATCTGACACAATTAAGAATATTTATAAATTCGGAATAATGCAAAATTTTGCTGATATAAAATTTGCTTGTAATTTAACGCAATGGAATGTTTGTTAGATGATTAGACAAAGTTTTTAAAAATGAGCAAAGTAAAACGTCTAAATGTAAAACAGTTCAATTTTAATTCTGATCTAAATCAACAAAGCAAAACCATAAACTATATAGCCTTAAGTTTAAGTCTGATAGTACCTTTATTCTTTTTAGTGCCTGTACAGCTTTTTGTACGGCCTTATGGACGTCCGATGCTTTTAGCGGAACGGTTTTTCCACAATGGTGGTTGGATTGAAATTTTCTTTTTAGAAATCTACTCAGTCACACTGACTTACATAATTTTGTACAAAGAACAAATCAAAAAAGTTCGCATTAGATATTGGCTGTTTTTCTCAGTTATTTTCTTTTCGCAATTGATTCTCGGCTTGTTGGTTAGTGAGAAGTTTTTGATGTCAGGTAAATTGCATTTTCCAATTCCAGCGTTGATAATTGCAGGGCCGGTTTACCGTGGTGGTGGAAATTTGTTTATGCCGATATTGTTGCTTTCGACAATAGTCATTTTAGGGCCTGCGTGGTGTTCGCATTTATGCTATATTGGGGCGTGGGATGCTCTGGCAGCCCGTCATAAGAAAAAACCTAAGCCCTTTAGCCGTAAGTTTTCGATGATTTTCCGGTACTCTATGCTGGTTGGAGTTATTTTAGTTGCATATTTGATGAACCGGCTTGGTGTGTCGGTTGTTGTAGCCACAACTTTTGCAATACTTTTCGGTATTTTGAGCCTGGCTTTGATGTATTTGTTTTCGTGGCGGTTTGGGTATATGTTCCATTGTACAACTTTCTGTCCCATAGGCAGTCTGGTAACATTACTTTCCAAGCTTTACCCTGCCCGCATTAGAATTGATCATAATACCTGTACGTTTTGTAATTTGTGTACTGTTTCCTGCCGTTATAATGCTCTATCGCCACAAGACATTAAGAAAGGTGTTGCCGGGTGGAATTGTACGTTATGTGGTGATTGCCTGGATTCGTGTCATGCCAATTCGATTTATTTATCATTCTTTGGCAGCAAGAAAAACGCCTGGGAATATTATATTGCTGCTGTAATTGGCGTGCATACTGTATTTTTAGCGCTTGCACGTATTTAGTCGTATAGCGACACCAGTATAGCTTTTTGTTTTTCACGCTGATTTCGCTGGTGGGTGCAAATAAGATGTTTTAGCAAGATTAGCACATATTAAGTCCAAGTAAAACTCGCAATAGGAACGGACAGGCGTAAAATTGAAAGTAAAAAGTTATAAACCAATGCTTTGGGCAGCATCAACGAAGATTTAAACATAAAAAACAAAATCATTGTCAAAAAAATTAAAATCTAATTCAACAAGTTAAAATTCTAAAAATTTAAATAAAATCCATTGACGCGTTGAGATATTTTAGCTAAATTGATTGTAAATCAAAATACAGCTAAAAATGAAAAAAATTTACCTGCCTGTTGTTATTTTTATCTGTGTTTTTTGGGCAAAATTAAATGCTCAAATCACTGACTCCATCCAGATTTTCTCCTTCAGTTCACAGGTTGATTCACAATGGACTGGTAAAGAAATCGATACATTTACAAACAATTACAAACTTTTAGGCAGATACTGGTATCAATGGGTAGATTCAAACAATACCTGGCTTCTGGAATACGTCGAAAAACATAATTACGATAATTTTGGAAATAGCATCCTGGATATGAACAAATATTACGCAGTGGGTTATGGCTGGGTCGGCCTTAGTAAAATCGAACGGACTTTCAATAGCAATAATCTGTTGACAAGCATTACAACGTATTCCTGGGTATTTGACCAACAAAGCTGGATTTTTTATCAAAAAGAGACATTCGATTATAATTCTGTTAACAAGCTTATACGACACACCTGGCTTAACTGGGACGACAGCTCTTCAAACTGGATTTACAACAAAAAACAAGAATTTACATACGACAGCGCTGGACACAAAACTTTATTTGCTGAATTTCACTGGAATGCAGATTCTAACCAATGGGGCAATTTTTCGCAGGAAATCTACTCATACGACAGCGCAGGAAATCTCCTTACAACCCTGACCCAGAGCTGGGACAACAACAATGGTGCCTGGACCGACACCTACGTGGACAGTAATTTTTACGATTCAGCAAACAGACTCATTGAAACAGAGCATTTTTACAAGAGCAACAATACATGGCTCAAAGACACAAAGAAAATATTTACTTACGACAGCTCAGGACGTCTAATTGAAAAAATCATCTACAGTAATGACTTTAGCACATGGGACTGGACTCCTGATGTAAAATACACTTACAACTACGACACAAGCGGAAATTTAATTCTCAAAATCACTTATACTTACGATAACCAGAACTCCACCTGGGTAAAAAGCGATAAATTAGAGCAACAATTTGACCAGAATAACAATTTAACTCTAAAAGCTTACTACAATTGGGACCAATCACAACAAATCTGGGTTAAATCCCAAAAACAGGAATATACTTACAACGCACAAAACAAACTAATTCTAAAACTTGATTACATCGCTTCAAACAATCAATGGATTTACAGATTAAAAAATATCTGGGACTTTGACCAAAACGGAAACAAAATTCTGAACTGCCAATACTCATGGGACACTACACTCAACGCCTGGATAGGCAATTACAAATACACTTATTCTTACGATTCACATAACCGAATCCTGGTCAACGCCAGCTATGGATGGGACAACACAGGTAATCAATGGGTTATCCAGAGCAAATCTTACCATCATTGGCCACAATACGTGTCATTAATCGAGCAAAATCAGGGCTTGAACATTTTAGTTTATCCCAATCCAGCTAACAACGTCCTGAACATCATAGCTCCAAAAATCAAAAACGGGCAAATTACATTTACTGACCTATACGGGAAACAGGTACTGACGAAAAAATTTCACTATCACAAAACCATTGATGTTTCGAACTTACAACCAGGCGTTTACATTCTAAAAATCAATAACTCCCAAAACCAGTACTCTGTCAAAATCTTGATTCAATAACCGTTCTTGCAGGCAACACTGCGAATTCAGGCCGCTACTTCACCATAAAAATATTTATAACAGAGAAGTAGCGGCCTTTCGTCATTATTTCGAAAATTTAACAGTTGACCGGGCGCTAAAAATCATTGTTTTTTAAGCTGTTATGCGTCCCACCTTTACAGCAACCAACAGGATATTGTTTCAAAGGACGAATTTTTATAATTTTTGACAAATGCAAAAACCATGGACTGATGCGAAAACTTTTAGTCATTTTAACCATAAGCCTTGTAGTGCAACTTAGTTTTGCACAATATTACGGCAGAAACAAAATCAAATACGAACATTTCAAATTCAAAGTAGCTGAAACCCAGCATTTTGACTTTTACTATTACTTTGACGACACAGCGACATTAAAAAGGGTCGTTGGAATTGCTGAAAAATGGTACAAGCGACATAGCAAAATCTTTGGCGATACCATACATTTCAAAAATCCGGTGATAATTTACGATAATCATGCGGATTTCCAGCAAAACACTGTAACCAGCGGACTTGTGGACGTTGGCACAGGTGGTTTTACAGAAGGCAACCAGAACCGCGTTGTCATGCCATTGGGCATATCCTGGGCAAGAACTGACCACGTATTGGGACATGAGCTTGTGCATGCTTTTCAATATGCGTTGATTCGACAGGATACCAGTCTTTCGATTCGTGCGGTGATGAACATACCGCTGTGGATGATTGAAGGGATGGCAGAATACCTGTCTTTGGGTAGTGTTGACGAATTTACTGCGATGTGGATTCGCGATGCAGTGGCAACAAACAAATTTCCGACATTCAAACAGCTGTACGACCCACGATATTTTCCTTATCGCTGGGGTCAGGCTTTTTGGGCATTTATTGACGGCGTATATGGCGAACAAATTTTCCCGACATTGTACAAAGAAACAGCGCGTTTGGGCTATCGCAAAGCATTTAAAAAAGTGCTTGGCGTAAGCGCAGACACATTAGATAAAGTTTGGAAAGATTATAGCTACAAGCTTTACCAGCCGTACATGGACGGACGGGTCGTCAAGGGCTATGGTGCGAAAATCATTTCAGAAAAAAACGCCGGTGACATAAATGTTTCGCCGGTAGTCAGTCCAAATGGCAAATACGTGGCTTTTTTGTCCGAACGGGATATTTTTACATTCGACATGTTTCTGGCTGATGCGCGTACTGGAAAAATTATTCGAAAATTACGTTTTCGTACCAACGACGGACATATCGATGCAGCAGACGTTTACGAAAGCACAGGTAGTTTTTCGCCAGACTCAAGGCACATTGCATTTGTCGTATATGAAAAAGGCACAAATGCCCTGGTCATAATCAACACAATTACAGGCAAAATCGAACGGGAAATTTTAATTCCGCAACTTGAAGCTTTTACAAGTCCGGCGTGGTCGCCTGACGGACAAAATATTGTTCTTTGCGCCATAAAAAACAGCCATACAGATTTAGTGCAATACAACCTGAAAACCGGCAAATTAACCTGGCTGACAAAAGACATTTACTCAGAATTACAGCCCAATTGGTCGCCGTCAGGCCGTTATCTGGTCTATGCTACAGACAGTATGCCAAATATCAACAGTCCCACACGAAAATTTAGATTTGCAATTCGTGATATGAAAACCGGACGAGTATTCATACCCAATATTTTTCCAAAAGCCAATAATCTAAACCCGGTATTTTCGGCAGATGAATCAAAAATTTACTTTTTGTCCGACGCCGAAGGATTCCGCGATTTGTACGAATATGATTTAAACACAGGTAAAGTCGTACGTCGAACTAACTTTTTCACAGGCATAAGCGGGATAACAATGCTTTCGCCTGCCATGAGCATAGATTACGCGACAAACCATGTAATTTACTCGCTTTATTACGACAACAAATACACGATTTACTCAGCAAACCTGGACAGTTTACCGGTATTTAAGCCATACATTGAAGTTCCGAACCTTCCTGGCATTCTGCCGCCTAAAAGTAATTTAGCTCATACAGTTAATATCAACATTGCCAAAGACTTCCTGACCTTTGCCAATATCGACACGAATATTGCTATTGTGTATAAGCCTTACCGCACAAAATTTAGAATCGAAAATATAAGCAACATTGGCTTTGGTGTGGGTAATGGCTATTATGGTTGGGGAGTAGCAGGAGGCATAAACCTGCTTTTAGGTGATGTGCTTGGTGATCAACGCGCCTTTATAGGTTTTAGCGGCGGACAGGGCCTGGAGACCACCAGCGGACAATTAGCTTATTTAAACCAGAAAAACCGTCTGTGGTGGGGCGTTAGCCTATCGCATTATCCATACCAGCTTGGCGGCGTGTACTTCAAACCAGACACTATTCTGTACGGTTCGGACACTTTGTCGGTAATGAACGAAGTGCTTGATTTGTTTACGATTTTCGATGATAACCTGACGTTTTTTGCTACATATCCGTTTACGCAAACCCGCAGACTTGAGTTTTCGCTCAGCGGTAGCATTTACTCGTATTTGCACATGATTTACAACAATTATTTTAAGGTTTACAACTATTACACGTACGCATTTCTTGGGTCAAACCGTGAGCGGGTCCATGACGCACCGCCGCCAATGTCAATTGGAACCATGAGCGCTGCGTATATTGAAGATAACTCATACTTTGGCATGACGTCGCCGCTAAAAGGGCATATTTTGGCAGTTTTTCCAACGGTTTATTTCGGCGATGTGAGTTTGCAGTCGCTGGATATAGATTTTCGCAAATACATTTATGTCCGACCAGTGTCGTTTGCATTTCGGTTGCAGCAGTCGTACCGTTTTGGGCGTGATGCTGAAAGTGGTTTATTCCCGGATTATTACCTTGCAAATCCCTGGTATGTAAGAGGTTACACGCAAAAGTCCATGCTCAATTATTTGCAGCTCACAGGAGACACAGCTTTTGTGTATTCGCTAATGGGTAGTCAGCTGATTGTCAGTAGTTTTGAAATTCGTTTGCCGTTTATTGGGATTCACCGTTTAGCTCTGATTCAATCAAAATATTTGTTCGCAGATTTAAATGCGTTTTTCGATGCTGGTTTGACGTGGTATAGAAATTCGAAAATTTCGCTGCGTTATGCTGATTTCAGGCCTAATGTGCATGTTCCGCTCATGAGTGTTGGGTTGTCCACGAGGATAAATGTTTTCGGTCAGATGATTCTGGAACCTTATGTTGCTTATCCTTTGAGTTTCAAGGGGTATAATTCACCTGTTTTCGGGCTTAATTTTATTTCTGGCTGGTAATAAATTGGTTTTTAGTTTTTTGTTGGTTAAAAATTATGTTTAAAAACTCTGTCTTTGGTCAAAAAATCTTTATTCGCAGGGTCAAAGCCGGTATAATTGACGTTGGTCTTAAGAAAATAGACGACTGAACGGCGTAAGGTAGCGCAAAAGCCGGTAATACCGCGGCTTTTGCGCTTTTTTCTTATGTGCAGGTTTTGTTTGTGATTTGCTCTGGACTAAATCCTTTTGTAAAAAATGTTTCCACTGCTCTGGCCTGAGCAAAATTGATGTGATAAACCCGTAATATTGCCCGTTTTTTTCTATTTCGCCCACGATAAAAACTTTTCCTGCAATAATAGTAAAATCACTAACCAGCGCATTTCCTTTTACTTTAAACTGTCCTGTGGTGTCGGTTTTTAAATCAATAAAACGAAAATAAGAATCAAAACCATCATCAAACTCGCCATAAATCACTATTAACGAATCATTGCAGCGTACCCTAACATCATACGGCAAATCGCCCAGATAAGATGTCGATTTAAACAAAAATTTAGACTTATTAGACCTATAATTAAAACTCACAAGAGAGTCATTGCAGGGAAAGCAAGCCCGGTCGCGATAAAAAGATAAATAATCGTCGCGTGACCAGCTGCATAAGTGATAAATTCTGTAATTAAATTTTTCTGCATCATAATCGACCAAGTTCGACTTAATCAAAAATTTAAACCTTGTGCAAGCTGTATCAACATAAATTAGCTTTGAATAATCATCAAAATCCGGATCAGTAAAATTAAGCAATTTTCGCATATTTCCCTGTAAATCATAGCATATAACAGCAGTACTGAACAGCTCGAAATTCTTAAATATCTTGTCCTTATCAGAAACAGAAAAAGCAACTACAAAACCTCTGGTTGTCGGCAAAACATCTATAATCTGACTCTGAAAATATCTAAAATCCAGGATATTAAAACTGCTGTCCAGCAAATACCAGAAACTCTTATTGTCTTTCTCGCCAACTAAAAGCCATTTCCCACCGATTAAAGAATACAATTTGACCTTAGTCAACTCACTGTTTTCTGCTATCTTAAGGCTTTTAACATAATGAAAACCAGTCTTTTTCAAACTTCGAACATAAATTATCACACTTTTCTTGTCTAAAGACAGACCAACTGCATACAACGATGTGTCATGGGCAAGAACTTGCTTCCAGCTTTCAACATTATCGAAAAGCTCTGGCTCGATTTTGACACCATTAAAACAACTGCTAAAAGTTATAATCACTGCTAAAAAAGCAAAAAGCAATATGTACGGTCGCCGCTTCATTCTAAGATTTTTAACTAAAATAAAAATTTAACAAAATACACGAAATTTTTTTACGAACAAAATTATTTTTACTTTCATGACAAACCAAAACTTACAGAAAAATGGACTTACCCTATGCAGAACCTTACAAAATTAAGATGGTTGAGCATATCAAACGTTCCACCCGCCAGCAACGCGAGCAATGGATAAAACAAGCAAAATACAACCTTTTTAACCTGCGTAGCGACCAGGTTTTCATCGATTTACTTACAGACTCAGGAACAGGTGCAATGAGCGATAAACAATGGTCTGAACTCATGTTGGGAGATGAAGCTTATGCCGGTGCAAGCTCATACTTTAAACTTAAAAACGCTATAAAAGACATTTTCGGATTCGACTACTTTCTCCCAACCCACCAGGGACGGGCTGCTGAAAACGTTTTGTTCTCCGTACTGGTCAAACCCGGAGACATTGTACCAGGAAATTCGCATTTTGACACCACAAAAGGCCATATCGAATACCGAAAAGCCACTGCCCTGGACTGTACAATTGACCAGGCTTTTGACACTGACGCTATACACCCGTTCAAAGGCAACGTTGACCTGAACAAATTGGAAGACGCTTTGAAAAAATATAACGATAAAATCCGGTTCATCATCGTGACGATTACCAACAACACAGCTGGCGGTCAACCTGTTTCCATGCAAAATCTTAAAGATGTGCGTTTTCTTGCTGACAAATATGGAAAATTATTAGTTTTCGACTCTGCACGCTTTGCAGAAAACGCTTACTTCATCAAAACCCGAGAAAAAGAATACAAATACTGGTCTATTCGGGATATTGTCAAAGAGATGTTCAAACTACCAGATGCTATTACGATGAGCAGCAAAAAAGACGGTATTGTCAACATAGGCGGGTTTATAGGCTTTCGCGACAAAGAGCTGTTTCGACAGGCAACGGTTTACAACATCATGTTCGAAGGTTACATAACTTACGGCGGCATGGCTGGCCGCGACTTAAATGCTTTAGCCCAGGGACTTTACGAAAGCACCACATTCGACTACTTAGAAGCCCGCATTGGACAGGTACATTACTTAGGCCAGCTTCTCACAGACTACGGCATACCGGTTCAAAAGCCCTTTGGAGGACATGCTATTTTCGTTGATGCACGAAAATTTTTACCACATGTACCTAAAGAAGAATTCCAGGCACAAACCCTTGCTATTGAACTTTATAAAGAAGCTGGTGTGCGCGGAGTTGAAATCGGCACTCTGTTGGCTGACCGAGATCCGGTGACCGGCGAAAACCGCTATCCGAAACTGGAATTTTTACGATTAGCTATACCGCGCAGGGTCTATACCAACAATCACATGGCATACGTAGCTGCTGCTTTGAAAAATATTTACGACCGACGCAATGACATTCGTCATGGCTATCGCATTGTGTATGAAGCGCCAATTTTGCGGCATTTTACAGTCGAACTCGAACCTGTCGAATAAAACAACGACATTTTGTCATAAACACAACAATTGGTTTACTCTTTGACTGGTATTTGCTAAATTTGTACAAACTTTAAACTCAAAAATCTAAAATCATGAGAATAGACAGAAGCTCAAATCCAGTATTTAATAGCTCACTTTTTAAAGACGCAACTGCCGTTGGTACTGGCGAAGGCGTCATGACCGTTGGCGGCACTGTCAACAAAGCTATTTTACTGTTTCTCATTACGCTGTTTACATCAGTTTACAGCTGGAAATTGGCTCTGGTAGGCCGAGGTACAGCTTTGATGTGGATTGGAATAATCGGCGGTTTAATCGCTGGATTTTTGACAGTGATTAAATTAGACTGGGCGCCAATCACAGCACCGCTTTATGCTGCATTTGAAGGTCTTTTCTTAGGCGCAATTTCTGCTGTTTTCAACCTTGTTTACCAGGGCATTGTATTTAAAGCTATTTTGCTTACTTTCGGCGTAATGCTCATAGTTTTACTGCTTTATCGTCTGAACATTTTACGCGCTACACCTGGCTTTGTTAAATGGCTCGTTATTGCCACTGGCGGTATTGCAGGATACTATATCATTGCGATAATCTTGAGCTTTTTCCACATCGACATTACAACCGGTGCTTTAGGCGGATTAGGAATTGGCATTCAGCTGTTTATTGTCGCTATTGCAGCTTTGAACTTTGTTCTGGACTTTAACACCATCGAACAAGGCGCACTTCAAGGAGCGCCAAAGAAAATGGAATGGTACGCTGCATTTGGTTTGATGGTTACCTTAATCTGGCTTTATATCGAAATTCTCAGGCTCTTAGCCATTCTTTCATCAAACCGCAACTAAGCGATAATTCTTTTGTGCGTCTGTTTACTGTTAATTGTTCGAAAAAAATTTATTCGACGGATTACCAGTTACTTGCTTAATCGACGCACAAACACACATCTGAAAGACTAACGAAAAAGGCGGGCTGGCCAATATCGACTGTGGCCAGCCCGCCTTATTTTTTCTCGTCATGTCTAACTTTTAGCTGTTGAAAAAACTTACTTTTTGGCAAGTAGCTGCAGAACCTTTTGCTTTAACCTGGCAAAGCTTTTGTCTGTATAACCGACTTCAATATACGCTATTTTGCCATCCCGCCCAATTACATACATCGACGGATATGCTATGATTTTGTAAACCAGATCCGCAGAAGATTGCGTGTGAATAACCGGGTATTTAGCATTTAGGTGATGCAGGAATTTAACCAGGTTAGAGTCGGCCGGGTCAATGGAATTTAAGCCAAAAACTTCCAGTCCGTCCTTATGATGTTCCTGGTAAAGCTCAGAAATATGAGGAATCGCACGAACGCAGGGTGGACAGTGCGAGTACCAGAAGTCCAGTAATATGACCTTTCCAAAATAATCGCTGAGTTTAAACGGCTGGTTTGTAAAAACATTGATGCCTGTAACGTCAGGAGCCTGCTGTCCGATTTTAAGCATTTTATCGATAATCTGCTCGGGATTCTCAGGGTTATAGGGTATTACAGGCCATTTTTTTGTAAATTGATTGAACTTTTTTTTAAACTGACCAGGCTCGACTTTGTCGAACTCAAAGCCGGAAAATTTTAGCCATTCGTAAAGAACGTCTTTACCGTGATTCAGGTAAGTCTCGCCATAAGCATAGACAGGCGTAAGAGTCCCTGGGTCTATCAGATAACGACGGAAAATTTTGCTAACATAGCCTTTTTCAGGAATTTGTGTAATTTCCAATGCCCAATAATGCTTTTTGTTCACAACAGTGTCGTAAGTTTTGACCTGGTCAATATGCTTTGTTAAATAAGTCATTAACCATTGCGGCTTAAAGAAAATATCCGTCCAGTCTGTATATGTTACCAGCGGTTTGAAAACTTTATAATATTTTCGAATTTTATGCTTCGATGGGTAAATGATGTATAAATCGTGCAAATCGTAGTAAATAATATACGGTCGGTAATAATTTTTTATCCAGCAAAGTCCTCCTAATTTTTTATCGTTGTTATTTCGCACCAGCCAGAATTCATAAGGCGTGTGCAATGTATCTTTTTGTCCTTTGTAAACGTATGAAAGGCTAACACGATAATGGATTGATTTTTTGTTTTTGTAAAAAACATAGATTTTTTGTGCAAGTTGCTGAGGCTCAATGTTATGATTTGAGCATGACCAAAACGCCAAACTCGTTAAAATCAAGAAAAAAGCGATTTTCCTCATCTTAGAATATTTTATGGTTCCGGTTAAAGATAAAAAACATTCTCGAAAAAACTTAGCTTTGAGCATTATCCTGTTCCATTTTCTGCAAAATTTCTTGAACAGAAAGTTCGCTGTTTGGTAAAACGAATAATGGTGCTGGTTTACCCGTCTCTTGAACAAAAATGTAACGCTTACATTTGGTGTAATTTTCTTCACCTGCCATGCAATAATTATGTTTGTAAATCTCAAGAGTCTGTTGGCTGTACAAAGTGATTTTTTCGTTATAAATAGGACAACCTTCAAATTTTGGACAAATACTAATTTCTGGCATATTTGTAAAATTTTGATTTATAATGGTTTATTCGAATTTTATGACTTTTACTGGATCGATTTTAGTTGCTATAGTTGCTGGTAAAATCATAAAAATCAGTGTTACTAAAATCGTTACAATATTGATAATCAACCAGTAATAAACATTAAACGACACCGGCACATATTTAACGTAATAAATTTCAGGATTTAACGGGATAATATGCAAATATTTCTGTAAAAATATAAAAAGAATTGCTAAAACATTGCCCCAGAGTAAACCCTGGCGTAAAATAAACCAGGAATTAAAGATAAAAATCCGTTTTATAGAACGGTTGGTAAATCCCATAGCCTTAAGAATCCCAATAAATGAAGCCCGTTCGAGGATTATAATCAGCAAACCAGTTGTCATATTTATCAGCGCAATTACAATCATAATTGATAGAATTACATAAACATTCATGTCCACCAGAGTTAGCCAATCGAAAATATCCGGGTATAGCTCCTTGATTGTCTGCACTTTAAGCTTTGGCTTTGTAGTATCGAGGCCAAATGAGACTTTTTGCTTCAACAGCTGTGCCACATTATCAATATTTTTAAATCTATCGACAAATACTTCATAACCTGAAATCATGAACCCTGTGCTGTCTGTCCAACCATTGAGTTTTTGTATTTGCCGAATATCGGTTAAAATGTAAATCTTATCAAAATCTACTAATCCAGTATTGTAAATCCCTGAAATCTTGAACTGTCGCAGGCGTGGCGGGTTTTGTACGAAAAACATAAACAGCTTATCGCCTAATTTATAATCCATCATTCGCGCCAGCTCCTCTGAGATTATGACCTGTTTTGAACGTTTTTGTGGGTTTAATTGGATTTTTTGACCCCGTGTTAAATACTTTTCAAAATAACGCCAGTTAAAATCTGTCCAGATTCCTTTCAGCACAACGCCTTGAATAAAATTTTTGTGCTTTACAAGCCCTGGTTTTATTGCAAAAACCTGCACATACCTAACACCGGGTACACTTTTAATAGTATTCAAAACACTGGTGTCTAACGGGATAGGCGAAAGCTCAAACGACTGATTAGAAGTATATTTGGTGATTAAAATATTTCCGACAAAATTGGACAGTTTTTGTTCAATCTCCCGTTTAAAACCTATGACAATCGCAACAGAAATTATCATTGTGGCTATACTGAGGGCAATGGCTATTGTCGTTATTTTAATGATTAAAAACGACAGAGATTTAGACGTCGAATCCTTTGACGTTATGCGTTTTGCTATGAAAAATTCTAAATTCATAAAAAATTCGATTTATCGCACAAATGCCCTGTAAAATGCAAATATAAAAATTCTGGGCAGAAATTAAGATATTGGAACTTTGCTTGATTTTAATATTTTTGCTTTAAACACAAAACAAACAAAAACACATTTTTATGAAAAACAAAATTTTTATTGCTTTAACTTTACTCAGCTTTATTTTTATCAAACAATCAATTGGTTGCACTAATTTTTTATTTACAAAAGGTGCCACAGCAGACGGTTCTGTTATTGTAACATACAATGCTGATTCCCATACACTTTTCGGCGAATTATATTTTTATCCTGCTGCAGACTGGCCTGTTGGCTCGAAATTAGATATTTACGACTGGGATACAGGAAAACATCTGGGACAAATCGACCAGGTACCTCATACTTACAAGGTTATCGGTAACATGAACGAGCATCAGGTAGTTATTGGCGAAACGACTTACGGCGGACGAAAAGAACTTTTACACCAAAAAGACGCTATCCTGGACTATGGCAGCATGATTTATATAACTTTACAAAGAGCTGCCACTGCACGCGAAGCCATCCGTATCATGGCTGAACTAATGGATAAATACGGATACGCCAGCGAAGGCGAAAGCTTTTCTATAGCCGACAAAAACGAAGTATGGATCATGGAAGTAATCGGAAAAGGCAACTACGAAAAAGGCGCTGTATGGGTTGCTGTACGAATCCCCGACGGCTATGTCTCTGCACACGCAAACCAGGCACGAATCACAACTTTTAAATATCAAAAACAAAATAAATGGGACGACCCAAACGCTACAGTCTTCAACTCTCCTGACGTAATTAGCTTTGCACGTAAATATCTGGGGTACAAAGGCACTGACAAAGAATTTAGCTTTTCTGACTTTTACGCTCCTGTTAACTTCGAAGGCGCTCGCTTCTGCGAAATTCGTGTTTGGTCTATGTTTAAATCAATCAACAAAAACTTCGCTCAGCAAAAAAAATACATGGAATACGCATCTGGTAAAAAGCTCGTTTATGACGACAAAAACCACTTCTGTACCAATCGCATGCCACTTTACATAAAACCTGACCACAAACTGACTGTCCACGAAATCATGAATTTGATGCGCGATCACCTGGAAAACACCCCATTCGACATGCGTAAAGACTGGGGCGCTCAACCTTACCATATACCTTACCGCTGGAGACCATTAGTCTGGGACTGCTGCGGTAAAAAATATTTCAATGAACGGGCTACAGCCACACAGCAAACAGGCTTTACTTTCGTTGCACAACTGCGTAATTGGCTGCCTGATCCTATTGGCGGCATACTCTGGTTTGGCGTTGACGACGCTGCAAATACTGTTTATGTCCCGATTTATGCTGGTTCTACCAGACCACCTGAAACTTACGCACAGGGTAATGGCTCGATGATTGAATGGTCGGACAATGCTGCTTTTTGGGTATTTAACCAGGTTAGCAATTTAGCTTACATGCGTTATGACTCAATTCATCCTTATATCGCTAAATACCAGCAACAATTAGAAAACAAATACATTGCTTATACTTCGGCAATTGACCTGGCTGCACAAAGCCTGTATAAAAAAGACCCAAAACTGGCTATTGAATTTGTTACAGACTTCTCTGTCAACACTGCAAATTCTACAGTGCAATTCTGGAAAAAACTTTATCACTTCCTGTTCATGAAATTCAAAGACGGCAACATAATGAAAAGTCGCGGCATGCAAATACTGGACAACGGCAATGGCAAAAACATACCGCTTTACCCTTACCAGCCAGGCTACAGTAAACAGTGGTACAAAACATTGGTCGAAAAAACCGGCGATAAATTCCTCTATCCAGAATAATCCTTAACTTTGACGTACATTTAAATCTGACGTAAAAAACTAAAAAAATACAACAAACGGCTGCCTTGCCAGGCAGCCGTTTGTGCTAAATTTATATCCACAAATAAATCTTTCACCATCATCATACTACAAATGCCAGTCCGAAAATTCGGACTGGCATTTTCACTGTAAATACTGCTTCAGCGCAAAGGCCCAAGCATTGACCATACGCGATGATGAAAAAATTTTTTATTCCAAAACCGTCAGTCTCTAAACCTGTCCATTGAGCGCACTTTTTCTTCATCCTTTTTAATTGCACGGTTCGCCAAATACACAAAAATCGCTGCTATTACGGGAAATACTGCATAAATGGACATCTGCGAACTGGTTATTTCTGCGATTTTTTTAAACCCATAATAACGATAAAATACTAACAACAAATAATAACCTAACAAAATAATAACCACATAAGTGGTCAATCGCATTTGCAATATCCGGTTTTTAAACAAAAAAATAGCAATAAAGCTCAAAAGCGCTGATAACCATAAAATTATATTCAACGGCAATGTCGAAAAAATCTTTTGCCCATCGCCATAATGCGCAGTAAATCCGTCAAGAACAATGGCGCCTCCATTTAAAATAAAAAAAACTTTAAACGAAGCCCATATCAAAAGCACGACAGCAACCAGCAAATAAAAACTTTGAATACGTTGAATCATTTTTGTATTGTTTTAAATTGGAAAGTTTTAAAGAAAAACTATATCTTTGACAAAGATAATAAATTTTTTATGCGATAAAATTTAAATGCTTGGCAAAATGAAAAAAATACTTATCCCTCTTTTTAGCCTGTTTATCTTTTTCTCAGCATTAGCACAGAATACAAACGATTCTACTTTAGTAGTTGCTGCAGGTCAGGATGCAGAATTGGCATACAACAAGGCTTTAGAATTGTTCTCGCAAAATAAATACGACAAAGCTATCGAACTTTTTACCAAAGCTATCAAGCTTAAGCCAGATTTCGCTAAAGCATACTTCAACCGCGGCAGTGTTCGTATGTACAAAAAAGACTACG
>WFZV01000091.1 GCA_015489395.1 Bacteroidales bacterium | reverse complement strand
GGTGCCAGCTGAGCGGCAAAAATCCTGTGGTTTTCTACGATACAAAAGAATATTTTAACAAAACTTCTTCTTTCAGATACAAAATCACACATGTTAAGTTTGTTCGTTACAAAGGTTTGAACAATGCTTTTGTCGAGCTTACAAATCTCAAGCCAGATACAAAATATGTCGTAAAAATAATCGATAGCAACAGCCAATCACCTGTTTTTTGGTTTAAAACCCTGCCTGCCTCAAAATCTAAAAAAATTGCCATTATAGCTGGCGGCGATTCCCGCTCCCGTCCGCATGTTAGACGACTTGCAAATCGCATGGTAGCCAGATTACAGCCTGATTTAGTAATATTTGACGGAGATTTTACTTTTAATTCTTTTGGTATCCAGTGGCGTTGCTGGCTCAAAGACTGGCAATTGACAATTTACAACAACCATTTAATCCCATTGCTAGTGGCTCCTGGTAATCACGAAAAATCTGCTGATTTACAGGCGTTTTTCAATATTTCGCAAAATGGTTATTACGCCGTTTCAGTTGGAAAAGACTTTTTGAAAATTATCGTGTTAAATACACAGTACAAAATCCCGGGTGAGCAGACTCAATGGCTTGAAAGCCAGCTAAAAAATAGTCGTGATAATACCTGGACAATAGCTGTTTACCACAAACCTATGCGGCCGCATTATACCGGAAAGCGCTGGGGACAGCTACAATATAAGTTTTGGGCTAATCTGTTTTACGATTATCTGGTAGATTTGGCCGTCGAAGGCGACACACATACGCACAAAATAACCTATCGCATAAAACCGGATTCAGCAGGTTATCAGGGATTTTCCCGAAGCAGCAGAGGAACAGTGTTTATTGGCGAAGGAACATGGGGCGCGCCTTTGCGAAAAGCAAATGATATTAAGCCATGGACTTTTGATGCTGCGAAAATTAACCAGTTCAAATGGTTGTGGCTCGATTCAAACCATATTCAGATTCGTACAGTCCTTTACCAATCTGTCGATAAAACCCAGCAATTATCGCCTGATAGCCATTTTCAGGTGCCAAAAGGTTTAAAATTGCGTGTTTATCCCGACAGTACAACAGTTTTTATCGTTAAAAATCAAAAAAATAATTCGTTATGAACATCGCTATTGTATCGCTGCAGTTCGAAAAAACTGCAACAGGTGGCGGAGGTGTACATGTTTTGAACATTACACAACAATTTTTAAAACTCAACCACAACGTCACGATTCTCTCTATTCATACAAACCGTACTTTGCCCGATGTTGAACTAAAAAACGATTGGCAGGTGCCGTATAGCATCGAAGACCGCGGAAATTTGCAGGTTGTCCGCTTTTTAATCGACAGGAATATCGAACACCCTTATGTCGGCGACAAAGACACTGAGCTTGACAGAATTATGAGATTTGCAAAGACTGTAGTGGCATGGCTCGAGCAACACATTGGCGAATTTGACGTGATAAGCCTGCACGGCCATCACATTATCCCGGGCTGGATTGCAAAGCAATTGCAGGGCAAAGCTAAATTGGTGACTTCGACTATCCATGCGCTTGAATCCACTTACGTCACAGAAAAAGGCATCGGTTTCGGCAATTTCCAGGCTACCCAACAAATGCTCAGCCGCCTGCGTCATTGGGAAGCTATGGCGGTTTTCGCCGATTACATTATCGTTAATAGCCTTAAAGTACGATCAGATTTTATCAAAATCGCTACTGGACAGGGATATAACTTAAAAGATTTTGAACAGAAAATCGTACTTATCTCCAGTGGCGTGACCCTGGATTTTCTCCTTGACGACCAGGAAATTATCCAAAAATTAAAACAAAAACCGCAAACAATCCGTATCCTGACTTTTAGCCGTATTGACCCAAGCAAAGGACACGAATTTGCTATTATGGCAACGGGTTTGGCAGCACAGCAACTTGACGAAAAATTCGAACTAACTATCACAGGAATACCTGAAAACCAGGAATATGTCGATAAATTAAAGCGTCTGGCGCAAAACCTGCCGCAGAACGTAACAATTAAGTTTGACTTTAAAACCGCTATTAGTCCACCTGAAGAGAAAAAGCAAATCCTGGACGACAAGCATATTTACATTTTACCGAGCTTGCAGGAGCCTTTTGGTATGTCAATAATCGAGGCTTCGGCACGCGGAAATATGATTATTTCAAACGATACAACTGGTCCAATGTTCATGATGGAAGCCGAAACTAAAGGCAAACAAACTGATTGGGGTTATATTACGCCCTATGGCGCACTGGCAAAACGTACTGAAGACCCATTTAAAAACCTGGCACAAAACCTGTCAAAGGCAATTATCTGGACTATTGAAAATTGGGACACTGGCTACAAGCGCGTTTTAGCTTTCAACGAACGAATACGCAAATATTGGACCTGGGAGGGCATTGCCCAGCAGTATATCCAGCTTTTTACTGGTAATTTCGCCAATAACCAGTGATTTGTCGAGCAGTTTTAGTTTTTCGTTATGTCAGGGCTGTGGCTAACGTAAGTTTGCTGCTTTGTAAAGAGTTATACCGGCGTTTTAAAAATTAAAGGCTTTTATCCATAGGCAAATCTGTTGCGAGTAACTTGTTTTAAGTCGGAATCAGAATAATCGCAGAATCTATTGTCGAAAAAAAGCAAAATATTTGTCAAATTGCATGAAAATCAATCGTTTGTGCGGTATTATGGCATAGGTCTTTATAAAAATTCGAATAAAATTTAGCTGCTTAGTGCTAAAAACTTTACGCAATGAAATTCAGAGGCATAATTATAGAATCTTTACGTGTGCTAATCGCAGCGCCGATCGGTTTTTGGGCGGCTGAAAAGCTGAAGCTTTCAGCCGCCTTAAACATCTTGATGTTTTTCGTGATTTACGTTGTTGTGGCGTTGATTATCGAAGGGATTTTACGCGTTTTCAAAAAAAGCCGCCATTAATCATTCCGCCATTGAAACGTCTCGATCATGTGGATTAAGTCTTTTTCGAGAAAGTCGATTGCTGGCTGCAAAGAATCGCGGTTGGGCGTTACGCGAAAGTAAAGCGAAGCACGGAAAAAGTTTTTTGTGCTGTCAGTAATGTGGAATTGCATTGGAGAGGCGGCACTGCCGGTTATGTCAAACACTGTGGCAAAAACTTTGTGTTTCCTGTCAATGTAATTTTTCTCGATAATGTCGTCGGCACGGATAGCGTGTTTGTATGCCAGAGTATATGAGT
>WFZV01000090.1 GCA_015489395.1 Bacteroidales bacterium | reverse complement strand
GTCTTTTAAAGTCTCTGTTTGATTATAAGCCCGCGCAATGATTTTGTTTTTCCATACCAGAACAGCACCTATAGGTATTTCGCCTTGGTCATAGGCTTTTTGAGCTTCAACAAGTGCTTGCCTCATGAAATATTCGTCGTCAAACATGGGGGTATTGATTTAAATTAATCCTTTTCGTTTAGCATAGTCTTTCCACGAAGAATATTGGGATTTAGTTTTTGTCCGTGAGTTATAAAAATGACATAAAGCAATAGCTATTGCGTCTGTTTCATCGAATTTTTTGTCTGTTAAGTCAATATCAAGTATCGCAGAGAGCATCCTGGCAACCTGTTCTTTAGATGCATTACCATTACCCGTAATTGCTATTTTTACTTTTCGTGGAGCATATTCATAAATCGGTATATTTTTGCGCATAACGGCAGCTATTGCCACACCTTGCGCACGCCCTAATTTCAACATCGATTGTACGTTCTTTCCGTAAAATGGGCTTTCAATAGCTGCCTCATCTACCTCAAATTTAGCCAACAACTGCTCAATAAAATTGTAAATTAGGTTTAGTTTTTTTAAAACTTCTTTTTCCTTCCTTAAATCCAAAACTCCCGAAACGACCAGCTCTGTCTGACTGCTATCGGTACTGATTATTGCGTAACCTAAAATATTTGTACCCGGGTCAATACCTAAAATTTTCATCAGTAAATCAAAATTTTATTTGGGTCAATGGAATATGCTTTTATATTATTGCCTTTTAGACCAATACTTTTCAAACATGTTAAAAATTTAATCGATTCAGGCAAAATCTTAAACTGATTTTGAGTAAGATTAAGGTCCTTGAGCTGTGACAAATTTTTGATACTTGCCGGCAAGTCGCTCAATTTATTATACGACAGATCTAAATACTTCAAATTTCGCAGCTGTCCTATAGTTGACGGTAATGTACTTATCTGATTATGGCTTAAATTTAAATATTCAAGCCGTCTGAGCTGGCCTAATTCTTTAGGCAATGAAGTTATAGCATTATTAGATAAAGAAAAACGGATCAAATACTGTAATTTTTTCACATCAGGACTTATTTGCTGGATTGAATTCTCGTCTAAATACAATTCTTGAAGCGACTTTAAATCAGTTATTGACCTTGGAAACTGGTGGAAATTATTATGATTCAGATATACAACTTGCAATTTTTTTAATTTATCCATCGATGGTAAAGTAGAAAGCTTGTTATAGCCTAATCCAAGCACCTCAATTTTTGTTAATTCATTAATCGACACAGGCAAACTTCTTAGCTGGTTACCATAAAGATAAAGCACCTTTAAATTCTTGAGTTTCCCTATCGATGTTGGCAACGACTTTAAATTATTATTCGCAAGGCTTAAAACTTCTAATTTAGTAAGTTTCCCAATACTCTGGGGTAACGAAGACAATTTGTTACTATCCAGATAAAGCTCACGTAAAAGCGGCAAATCAAACAGACCATCTGGCAGGGTCTTTAACTCGTTTCCACTTAAATACAAAACTTCTAAATTCACAAGTTTAGATATGCTATTTGGTAATACACTGATTTTCTTGCTGGTTAAATCTAAAATTTTGACTTCCTTGGGGTTTCTTAATGCTGCCTGGATAGAGTGGTATGTATGCGGCTGACCATAGAAAGTACATGAGCTTATTATTAAAATTACAAGGCTTATCAAAAGCTTTTTCATTTTTTACTTTGTTTAAAAATTTAAAATTTCATTTATCGACTAAAAAAAGCTTATTTTGTACTTTACAAAATTGCAAATTTTCGTTTGATATGTCCATTGATCGACCTCTCTTTTATGTTTTTAGCGATAATGACGGAGATATTAGTATTGAAAGATATTTTGCTTTTTTATACGAGAAAATCCCAAATATTTACAACATCAATTTAACCATAGATTTACACAAAATCCTGAAAAAATTACAACATAAATTTAAATTTAACGATTCTGACTTTATCCTGAAATTGGAACAAGCTTCAAAAGACAATTTGCTAAAAGTCGACTATAACAAATCCGCTTACTTGATTAAAATCGCTGAAGAAATTTTGCTATTCATCTCAGCAAATAAAACTTCGATTTATTATAGCAATGACATTCAATTTCAGACAATTAAAGATATTATAAAAATTCTAAAGCCAAAATCAACTCCTATAGCCACAGCAAATCACTGTTTTTTGCTTAAATACGAAGATAATGACTACAACCTCAGACCTTTCGAAATAAAAAAGACCAATATCGACTTTGACCTATTTTACAATAACGATTTCAAAGATTTTCATCAAAAAGTCGAGCAATTTCTCAATAATCCAGATGCAAAAGGCATTATACTTTTATACGGCAAGCCTGGGACAGGAAAAACGACTTACTTAAAACATTTGTTTTCAACCAATAAAAATAAATTTATCATAGTTCCCCGAAAAATGTTCAACGCACTGGAAAGCCCAAACTTTTACTTTTTCATTTCTGAGATTCCTAATTCTGTCATTGTCCTCGAAGATTGCGACCAAATTCTCACTACCCACAATAAGACCAGCGCAATAACCGAATTCCTTAAAAACGCTGAAGGCCTTTTTGCTAACGATTACAATTACAAAATAATTTGCACTTTATCGGCACACGAAAATCAAATGAACATTGCTCTTATCAACAAATCACCCAATATCTTAAAATACCACTTGAAAGAATTACCTATCGATAAAGCTAATAAACTACGCGAAAAACTTAAACTCTCTGGCAAAACTAATAAACCACTTGTACTATCTGATGCACTTAAACCAAAATTAGAAAACTTACGAAAACGCAGACTGGGCTTTGATACCAATTCTTAACCAACAAAAACTATGAAAGCCGTTATAGCAATAGGCTCAAACTTAGGTAACCGCGTCGATAATGTTTTCAATGCCATTAACCTGCTAAACAACGCAAGCATTAAAGTCCTAAAGATTTCAAAACTCTATGAAACCGAACCCTGGGGCTTTGAATCTGAAAACTGGTTCCTGAATGCTGCTTGCCTCGTGAATACTTCACTTAGCCCTTTCGAATTACTGCTATCCCTTCAAAATATCGAAAAAAATTTAGGCAGAACACAAAAAACCATAACCTCATACTCTTCTCGCACTATCGACTTAGACATAATCTTCTACGAAAATCTTATCATAAATACACATAAACTCATAATTCCTCATCCTCGACTCCATCTGCGAAACTTCGTCCTTTACCCTTTAAATGACATTGTGCCAGATTGGCAACATCCGGTTTTAAAACTAACAGTAAAACAACTGCTTAAAAAGTCTAAAGACAACAGCAAAATCTACATCTACGACAAAACGCTAACGCCAAATCCATAACAAGTCCGAAAACGATTATAACAAATACTAATCCCCAGTCGCAGTCATTGCGGCTGGGGATTACAACATAATCCGCACCGGACAGATGGCTTCAAATTATTCAAAAGTCCAGCTAATTAGATTTTTCCTCCTACATATCAACAACTTCTGTCCATCCAAAAGGATCATCAATTTCTCCAAACTGGATTCCCGTTAAAGTTTTATACAACTCAGTTGAGATTGGTCCTGGATTTCCATCCTTTGAAATAACATAAGTCTTACCCAACTCCTCATCAACAATTTTACCTATAGGTGTTATGACTGCTGCTGTTCCGCATGCGCCTGCTTCTTCAAGGGTTTCTAATTCTTCTACTGGCATTTTACGTTGTTCAACTTTATAGCCTAAATATTCAGCCAATTGCATTAAGCTCTTATTTGTTATCGAAGGCAAAATCGAATCTGACTTTGGTGTGATGTAAGTTTTGTTTTTAATACCGAAAAAGTTGGCCGGTCCAGCTTCATCAATATACTTCTTTTCTTTTGGGTCTAAAAACAAAGCATTTGCATAGCCTTTCTTATGAGCTTCCTCTGTAGCAATAAGACCAGCTGCATAGTTTCCACCAGCTTTTATGTTACCTGTTCCCAATGGCGCTGCTCTATCATATTTTCGTACGATTAAGAAATCCTGTGTCTTAAAACCACCCTTAAAATAAGAACCAGCCGGAATGCCAAAAACTAAAAATAAATATTCATCTGCCGGTTTTACACCCACTTTCGGACCTGAACCTATCAACAATGGCCTTAAATAGAACGTTGCACCATATCCATAAGGCGGAATGAAATCTTTGTTTAATTTCGTTACTGTTAAAATAGCTTCATGGAACATTTCTATTGGCACCTCAGGCATCAGTAAACGACGAGCTGACGACTGTAATCGTAAGGCATTTTCCTGCCACCTAAAAAGTCGCACTTTCCCATCCTTGCCACGGTAGGCCTTCAAACCTTCAAAAGCCTCCTGTCCATAATGCAAGGTAGTCGCTGCAATATGTATGGGCAAGTAATCTTCTTCAAAAACTTCTAACTTGCCCCACTTGCCATTTTTATAATAGGCCTTTACTTTGTACTTGGTTGGTATGTATTCAAAACCTAAATTAGCCCAATCTAATTGTATTTGCATAACATTAAGTTTTGTGGTTTTCTCAAATTTAAAAATATTTTTGTCAAAAAAAAATTCTGTAAAACATATCAAACATTGGCAGGTGCTTATATTCACATACCTTTTTGCAAATCTAAGTGTTTTTATTGCGATTTTTACTCTATAACTAATTGGAATAGAGAGTTAATTAATCATTTTCTTAATGCTATTTTGAAAGAAATTGAACTTAAAGCACAGTTTCCAATAACTAAACTTAAAACTATTTATTTTGGCGGAGGGACACCTTCTTTATTAGAACCTAAACATATTCAAACTATCATCGATAAACTTAAAACTACATTTGCTACAGACAAAGACTTAGAAATCACTTTAGAAATAAATCCCGACGATGTTACTGATGATTATGTTTTAAAACTAAAAAATCAAACAGAAGTTAACAGAATTAGCCTTGGTATTCAATCATTTTTAAATAACCATCTAAAGTTTTTAGGTCGACGACATGATGCAAACCAATCTATTTCAGCGATAAATTTATTTATGCATTATGGATTTTCCAACATATCTATCGACTTAATTTACGGGCTACCTATTATGACACTCGACGATTTAAAATTTAACGTCGATAAATTCTTAGAATTCAATCTGCCACATCTTTCTGCCTACCATCTTACTATTGAAGAAGGAACGGTTTTCGGTAAGCTATACAAATCAGGTAAACTAAAACCTATTGACGAAGAAAAAAGCATACAACAATATTCATTTTTAATAGACGCTCTTGAAAAACATGGTTATTTGCACTATGAAATTTCCAATTTCGCAAAACCGCAATTTATATCAAAACATAATTTTTCATATTGGACAGGGGAATCATACATTGGCCTTGGCCCAGCCGCACATAGCTACGACCAAAAAAATAGATTCTGGAACATTGCTAACGTCAAAGTTTATATCGAAAAAATCGAAAACAACGTCTTGCCTCAACATAGCGAACAACTATCTGATAAAGATAAATTTAACGAATACATACTTACAAGGCTCAGAACATATTTAGGCATTGATGTGAACTATTTAAACAAAACTTTTCCTGAATTTTTCAAACAAATAAAACCAACTATAAATCAATACATTGAATCAAAACATTTGAAATTTTCGCAAAATAACATTATCTTGACACGAAAAGGCAAATTTATAGCCGACAGCATAATCGCTGATTTGTTCATCTAAAATTATTTAAACACAAAAATTTCTAACCATGAAAATCGAAGTTCCTCACAACCTGGACCAAAATTCGGCTTTATCAAAATTAAAGTCATTTGCTAATCAACTTTTAGCAGACCACAAGGACATAATCCAGGATGTTACACAAACCTGGACAGGCAATTCTGGACAATTTAATATGAAAGCTAAAGGTTTTAATATCAGCGGTGTGATTAATGTTCTTGCAAACAAAGTCATAGTAGAAAGCAAGCTACCAATGATGCTTAAACCTTTCCAGGGTCAAATTGAAACAATTATTATCGACGAATTGAAAAAATTGCTTCAATAATACATGCAAAAAATTCGCGTTTGTTACATTTTCAGACGACCAGGAATAGGCTACAGCATTGAAACACTTTTCGAAAACATTATAAATCACTTACCTCATAACATAGACGCAACAAAAGTTAGCCTGCCATATCACACCGGCGTGATCGGCAGGCTTAAAAATTTGTTATTCATAAAAAAACTCAAAAATTGCGACTTATACCACATTACCGGCGATGTTAACTATGTAGCCCTTGCTTTACCTAAAAGCAGGACAATTATCACTGTACACGACATAAAATCTCTTTTCGATACAAAATCATTTAAAAATCAACTTAAAAAAATATTTTGGCTAAAATTACCATTAAATAAAGTTCGGTATATAACTGTTATTTCTAACAAAACACTCAATGAAGTACGAGAAATAATTTCAAATCCAGAAAAAATTCATCTAATACCTAACTGCATAGAGGACAGCTGGTTTGAACATAATGAATCTCTGAATTTAAATAATAAAAATATTTTGGTTATCGGTACCAAAAAAAACAAAAACCTAACTAACATAATCAAAGCTGTAAAGGACTTTAATATACAACTCACCATAGTAGGCAAATTAACAAATTTACAACGAAAACAACTGGGCTGCATTAACTACAAAAATTACTTCAACTTACCCCGCGAACAACTAAAAAAACTATATTTACAAAGCCGGCTCCTTTTATTTCCATCTCTTTACGAAGGCTTTGGTCTTCCAATTATCGAAGCACAGGCACTTGGTATTCCAGTTATTACTTCGAATCTCGAACCCATGAAATCTGTTGCTGGTAATGCTGCTCTGCTCGTTAACCCTTATGATTCAGAACAGATAAAATCTGCAATAAAACGACTAATAACAGATAACGACTTAATGCAAAAATTAAAAAAAGCAGGATATCAAAATGCGAATCAATATCGTTGCAGCAAAATAGCTTTTAAATACGCACAACTTTATTCGAAGTTATTGCAAAATGCATGATTTTATATTTAATTTGAAAAACAAACTCACAACCCGAATCTATGTCTAAAGTAGCTTTAATTACAGGTATCACAGGTCAAGACGGCGCATATTTAGCTGAATTCTTGCTCAAAAAAGGCTATATCGTACATGGGATTAAACGCCGTGCATCACTATTTAACACAGACCGGATCGATCATCTCTACGAAGATCCACATAAACCCGACCGAAAATTTTTCTTACATTACGGAGACATGACAGACTCCACGAACTTAATTAGAATTATACAGGAAACTCAACCCGACGAAATATACAATCTTGCTGCTCAAAGCCATGTCAAAGTTAGCTTCGAAACACCTGAATATACTGCAAATGCTGATGCTTTAGGCACTTTACGACTATTGGAAGCTATCAGATTATTAGGCTTAAAAAACAAAACCAGATTCTACCAAGCTTCTACAAGTGAACTATTCGGTAAAGTCCAGGAAATACCGCAAACAGAAAAAACTCCATTTTATCCTCGAAGTCCGTATGCTGCTGCTAAACTCTATGCATATTGGATTACCGTTAATTACCGAGAAGCATACGGCATTTTTGCATCAAACGGGATTTTATTTAACCACGAATCGCCAATACGTGGCGAAACTTTTGTTACCCGTAAAATTACCCGTGCTGTTGCCAGAATAGTCTTAGGTATGCAAAAAACTCTTTACCTTGGTAATCTGTCTGCAAAACGGGACTGGGGACACGCTAAAGACTACGTACGCGCAATGTATTTAATCCTGCAACACCATAAACCCGACGATTTCGTTATTGCAACAGGACAAACAACCGAAGTACGCGAATTCGTTAGAATGGCTTTTGCTCAAGTTGGCGTTACAATCGAATTCAAAGGCAAAGGCATTGATGAAATAGGCTTTGCAGCCGAAGTCTCCGACGATCCTAAATATCGTGACTTAAAACAGCATGTTAAAGTCGGAGATGTTTTGGTACGTGTAGATCCAAGATATTTTCGTCCGACTGAAGTGGACTTATTAATCGGCGACGCTTCTAAAGCTAAAAAAGAATTAGGATGGGAGCCAGAATACACTTTACCTGAATTAATCGAAGAAATGATTAACAGCGACCTCAAAGAGGCTAAAAAGGAACGCTTTCTTAAAGAACACGGATTTACTGTCAAAAACTATTTCGAATAAAATTTACCCTTACGTTCATCTGGAATCGAACGAAAATTCAGATTTACTCTGCACCTAATGATTTAGCTTAAATAATTTTATCGTCAATCCAATCAAACATCCTGTAATACAACCAATCCATGCCCATAGTCGGCTCTTTTTGTCCTTAGTTATAAGATAAATACCTAAAACCGAAGCAAGCGCGCCAAATAGTCCCCAAATCAAGTATCCCCCAATAAACCCAAACAGAAAAGTAAATCCAAAACTGTAAAGGTGTACGGGAGGCGCCTGATGCAAAATCAAATTTGCATCAGGCGCCAATTCGACAGCTTTAGCGATTACGGTGAAAAAAGATAAAACAAGTATAATCGCAGCTCGTTTCATCTTAACAAATTTAAGTTTTAAATATCAAGCTTTTTGCCAAATTTCTCTGCGACTCCTTTAAGCATAATTCTGGTCATTTCTGGCAAATCAACCGAAACATTAAAGCCCCAATCTCGCCGAGCAACACTATCGTCTATACTCCTTGGCCATGATTCTGCAATAGCTTGACGAAAATCAGGTTTATAAGTTATCTCGAAATCAGGTATGTACTTTTTGATTTCATCAGCCAATTCTTTAGGCGAAAAGCTCATTCCGCCAAGATTATACGATGAACGCACAGTCAATCGTCCCGGATCTGCTTGCATAAGCTTTATTGTTGCCTGTATAGCGTCAGACATAAACATCATTGGTAAATAAGTATCTTCTTTCAAAAAACATTCGTATTTCTTTTCCTTTATTGCTCCGTAAAAAATTTCAACAGCATAGTCAGTTGTTCCGCCACCAGGCTCAGTCTTATAACTAATAAGTCCGGGATACCGTACGCTTCGTACATCAACACCATAACGTTTCCAGTAATATTCGCACCAACGTTCGCCGGCTAATTTGCTTATGCCATAGACAGTAGTGGGTTCAGTAACAGTAATTTGGGGTGTGTTATCTTTAGGAGTAGTTGGGCCAAAAACAGCTATTGAGCTTGGCCAAAATACTCGTTTTATATCTTCGACTTCTTTTGCCAGGTCAAGGACATTAAGCAAACTTTCCATATTGATGTTCCATGCCTGCATAGGTATTTTTTCTGCATTTCCAGACAAAACAGCTGCTAAATGGTAAATTTGCGTTATTCTATAACGAATTACGAAATGCACTAACTGTTTTACGTCTAATACGTCTAAAATAGCCCAGGGACCTGAATTTTTTATATCCTCGTTAGGTTCTTTGATATCTGTAGCAAATACATTTTCGTTTCCATAAATTTTTCGTAATTCAACAGTCAATTCGCTTCCTATTTGCCCTGCAGCCCCTATTATTAATATTCGTTCCATTGTTTTTGATTTTTTTTGTGTTTAAAAACAAAAAAGCAGAAAAATCTTCGCGATTTTTCTGCTTTTATTATTCGAATAATTTAGGATTTGTTTCTGTTTGAATATCATTAGCTGTTGTGTCCAAATCTGCTTGAACTTCATCAACAGATGTATTTTCTAAATTTTCGAATAACTTAGGATAATCATGCTCAACCAATTCTTCAATTACGTACTTTATTATTACTTCGCGGAAAAATTTTGATTTATTTTGAATTTTACGCTTCTTGATAAACTTTTTCAAAACATTAAACTCTTTTTCGTTAAGCATCATGCAAATTTTGTATTTTCTCTTCAACTTATTATCTGCCATTGAATTAGAATTAAATTTTCACAAAATCAGGAAATTGTTCAGAAAGTTTTTTCGACAAAGTTTCTAAAATCTTAAGCGTTGGTTCAGGTAACGGTTCTAATGTTGCGAACTCTACTATAGCTACTGTAAAATCATTTTTAATCACAGGTATAAAAACTAAATATTTAGGAGTACCTTTAATCAAACCAGAATAAACAATTATATACCCCTCAGGTACATTGTCAACATATAAAATGCGCTTATCCTTAGCTACCTGGCCTGGTATCCCCTCACCCAATTTATATTCACGGTAATTATCCTCGCGATATAAAGCATAAGTTCCTGCTGTTTTGTAAATTTCGTTATTTTTATCCCAGATAAAAAACATACCAACTACGATATTAAAAGCCTGCGCTAAATTTTTGAATAATTGATCAACATACTTATCTAAAGAATCTTTGAATTTATTCAAATCTGATAACACGATTTGTGTATACTGCTTAATTATTTGGGCTTCTTTATTCTCTTTTTGTTCTGCTTTACTCTGTTTCTGGGGGACTTCTTTGTAAACTACTTTAACAACTTCTTTAGGCTTTTGAGACGCAGCTATAATTAATGAAAAATAAGCTATCACCACAGAAAATAGTATCCAAAACAGATATCCTAATAGTAGTAAATTCAAATTTTTGAAACTAACTATATGTAATAGGACCAAAAGAACGTAAATGCTTAATAATAAACTTATAATAAGAAAAAATTTTGCTATTTTGTATTTCATTTTAAATGTATATTGAGTTTAAAAATTCAATAATTTGGTTTACAGTCATCACATAAGATGGTTTAAATAAATCCAGAGCAGATTGCGGCATAACCGAAACACTTGCCTCTTTGGGGTCTTGCACAATTGTAGTTCCTCCATAATTCTTTATCTCCAACAATCCCTCAGCTCCGTCTTTGTTCGCTCCTGAAAGCAAAATTCCAATAACCTTTTTTTCAAAAACATAAGCTGCTGATTTAAAAACCAAATCAATCGATGGTCTTGAATGATTAACCGGTTCTTCAGTAGATAAAGCGATAGTATTTGATACTTCGATATACATATGATAATTAGCAGGCGCTAAATATACAAGACCACCCATTATAACTGTCTTATCTTCAGGTTCAACGACTTTAAGTTTAGATTTGATAGACAGAGCTTCTACAAAACCACCCCGTACATGCTTCAAACGATGAAGACTTAAAAAAATCGGATAATTGTATGTCTCAGGTAAACTATTTAAAATTTTAACTATCGACTGAAAACTTCCAGCAGAACCTCCTATGAAAATATAATAATTTGCCATATTGTTGACTTGTTTTCAAAGTTATAAAATTTATTTGATTTTGATAAAGATTTTCTCCTTCTTGTCGACCTTCTTTAAACGGTCCAAAAAGATAAAGCTGCTAATATTTTCTTTAAAACCTATAACTAAAAAGCCCTTTGTTTCTAAATGATAAAACAGATGTTCTAAGACTCTATTCTGCAAATTTAAATTAAAATAAATCATTCTATTTCTAAAAAGTATAAGGTCGAAATTTCTATCAACAGATGCAAAATTATTAGACACAATATCTGTAACTACGAAGTTTACTTTATCTAACAGGTCATCGCGAAAGACATATCCATTGTTCTCTGTTTTAATAAAATAATCCCAAAGATGAACATCCATGTTTTGAGCAAAACGTTTATAGTTTTCATTAGCAAGAGCAACTTGTTTTTCGGTAAAAGAGTAACTTTTCGTTCTTTTAATATTAACCTCAAAAGGAGAAGTAGCTACAATATAACTTTTTTCTAACAAACCATTTTTTTCAAATAAAACCAACAAAGTAAACAGCTCATCATCACTTGTGATAAAAGGAACTAAAACATTAATTGTCGAATCTTTTTTTGATAATGAATCATGAATTACACGCTTCTGGAATACTCTCCAGAAACCAGGGTCTCTGAACATCTCTGTTGTTTCAACAGACATAAACAAAACAAACCTTTCTAACAATGACGTATTAGAACGCAAACGCAATAACAATGTTTCAATATCTTTTATTCCCCACTTGTCAATAAACTTCATAATCCTAAAACGCAAAAAAGCGTTGGCATATTCAGTAAAATCTATATTTAAATGACGTTTTAATCCTTCTGTGAATAAATTAATATCGTATGACGACAATTGTTTATGTAATTTTTGCTCCATTTTACTTTAGTTTTTTTGCGAAATAATAACCATGTTTAAAAAAGCCCATACTTTCGGCATCTAAAATTGTTTCGTGATAACCCAAAACTAAATATCCCGGATATTTTAAATTTCGATAAAAAAGATTTATCACTTTTGACTGTAAATTACGATTAAAATAAATCAAAACATTACGGCATAGTATCATATCAAACTGTCTTTCAAACGGATTTGTTAATGAGACCAAATTGTGCTTGACAAAAACAGCCTTTTCCCTCAAAAAAGGCTTTACCCGAATAATATCATTTATAGGGTCAATTTCAAAATATTTAGAATAAGGAACATTACTAACATGCTGGTAATCATATGGATTTTTATTTATCACTTCATCAAAGTTTTGAAGATATTCTACATTTAATCTATAAGAATATTCGCCTTTTCTGGCAATTTCTAACATTTCTGTATTTATATCTGTACCATACAAATTTGATTTTTCCAACAAACCTTCTTCGTTTAAAATAATCATCATAGAATATACTTCCTGCCCGGAAGAACACCCCGGGTGCCAGATATTTATAACTTCGTTATCTTTTAATCTGGGTAAAATTCTATAACGGATAGCTTGCCAAACTTTGGGGTCTCTAAATAATTCGGTAGTATTAACTGTAATATTGTTAACTACAAACTGTATAAAATCAGGGTCACCATTTTCTATTTTATCGATTAATTCATAAAAATCTATTTGTAAATCTTCCAAAAGTTTCTCTACACGACGAGCAAAAGATTTTGGAGCATAATCGCTAAAATCATATTCCGAATTATACTTTAATACTCTGATAAATAGCTTTATTTGCTCTGCAGTCAGCACACTCTTTAGTATTCTAAATTCTCAATTGTCACAAAAATATAGTTTTCCAGTAACAAAAGAAAATTTTAGATTTGAAACAAAACTCTTTTAACGTATAAACTAAAACTTGATTAAAATATTTATTTATAAATTTCAATAAAATACGTGGATTACTTTAAACTTTATCCAAAAACAAATAATACAATACTCAATAAATCAGAAACTTAACTTTATACTAACTAATTTAAACATTTACAACAAACTGAAAAGACGAAACAAGATGAAAATTATAGCATTAGAAACAGGGAACTTCAAATCCGATGGAGGAGCTATGTTTGGTGTTGTGCCTAAAATTTTATGGTCAAAACTTATTGAACCGGACAATAACAATCTGATTCCAATGAAAAGTAGGTCATTACTAATTGATTTAGGCGAAAACAAAATTCTTATCGACACTGGTTTAAGCACTTTACCCGGCGAAAAATACTCTCAAATCAATCATATCTCTTTCGAACAGGGAACTTTGTTGGATAATCTTAAAGCTAATGGCTACAAACCTGAAGAAATTACTGACATAATTTACACTCATTTACATCATGATCATTGTGGCAACATTGTTTCTATGAAAAATAACCGTTTAGTGACAAATTTCTCAAATGCAAGAATTTGGATATCTAAACCACATTTTTTAACTGTAAAAAATCCTAATTTACGTGAACGTGTTGCTTTTATTCCAGAGTACATACAACCCATTTTTAATTCACCTAAATTAAATTTAATTGACAGCGATAAAGAACTTTTTCCTAACATCTTCGTAAAGATTCACAATGGTCATACTCAAGGCCTTATGAGCGTTTATATAAAGTATAAAACAAAATGGATTGTCTTTGCCTCTGATTTTATCCCTACTGCTCATCATATTTATGAACCGTACATTATGAGCTATGACATGTGCGCAGAACAAACTTTAAAAGAAAAAGCTGAATTTTTCAAATGGGCTGCAGACAAGGATGTATGCGTTTTCTTACAACACGATTTTTATAGTGAATGTGCAACAATCAAAGAAACAGAGAAAGGACATAAACCGGATAAAACTTTTTCGTTAGCTCAATGGCTTAATTTTTAGAACTTATACTTTTTTCTGGCTTTTGATTATCCGAATTATTTGCTTATTTGGTTTGTTTTACCGTCTGATTTTTGATTACTGTTTTCAGTACGTCGGGCAATTTCCTCAAGTTCTTTTTCGAATCTTAATCGCTCCTCCTCGCTATTCCATTTAATTAAGTTTTTTATTCGTTCGATCTGTTTCTCTTTATTAACTTCTCGTAATTTGTTAGCGGTTTCTGTAAAATATTGATGGCCAGTAAGAAATTTTACCTGTATTTTGTTCCACTCGTTTAAAGACTTAATTTTTCCCTGAGCTTTTAGTTCCTCGTACAAAGTATTTGAAACAGGAATAAAATCTTTTCGTCCCAGATAATCCAGATCTGCATCGCACATGATTTTTTCCAATTTATTTTTAGGCTTAGGAGGGAGTTTGGTTGCTAAAATTAGCTCGCATATTTTTTCGATTTGTTCCTGTGTATAATTAAACTTTGGTAAGTATTCTTTAGCAAGCTGACAGCCGTAATATTCATGATTTTCGTAAGCGATTATATGACCAGCGTCATGAAACAGGGCTGCTGTTTTAAGTAAAAGGATTTCTTCTTCGCTAACACCTTCGCCAAGGCCTATTAACTCTGCCTGGTTAATTACATCGATTGTATGCTTGTAATTATGGTAATAAAGGTAAGGAGGTAATTCTCGTTCTAACTTATCAAGTATAATTTCTTGTAAATCTGTAAATTGCCGAAGCAAATACTTGACTTTAAAATTATGATTTGGGTAAATGCCATTTTCATCAGCAGAAAACTCTGGCTTCAAACGTTTTAAATAATACATATCCAAAGTTCCCTCATATTTTACAGGTAATGTGCCATGTTTTTCAATTTCGAAATATTCACTTACAAGCACATAAGTATTTGCTGAAATATTAATCTTTCCAATGTCACTGGCCGCTGCCATGCGGGTAGCGATGTTAACTGTTTCGCCTTTAAGGTCATATGAAATTTTTTTCTTACCCCATGCCAAAGCTCTAACTGGTCCAGTATTTATTCCCAGACGCAATTCCCAAAATTCAAGTCCTCTCTTCTTATATTCCTCGTGAAGTTGTTGGATATACTGTGCCATTTCTAAGGCTGCCAGGACAACGTCGATTGGGTTTGTGCTATTTTTAATTGGCACACCACCTGCTACCATGTAAGTATCGCCAATAGTTTTTATCCGCTGTAATTTATGTTTCGACGATATACGGTTAAATTCAAAAATCATCTGGTCCAACTCGTCAATTGCTTCCTGTACGTTTTTACTTTGTGCTATTTTTTTAAATCCGTGAATATCGATGAAAAGCACAGTAACCATGTCAAATTTCAACTGCTTATCCTGCCCAATTTCTACTTTCATGTTCTGCGGTAAAAATTCGGAAGGCACCTGAGCAAGCATATTTTCTAATTTCTGAATCCTGCGCCTTAACTCTGTATTGTCTTTCTGCAAATTTTTAACCTGTTCCTCCAACTTTTTCTTTTCGTCCATCAACTTATGCAACTGAAAAATTAAATCCTCTTTTCGCTGTGTAGATGAATTTTCTGGCATAAAAAAGAAAAATTTTATTTTTCAACAGATAAATTTACCTGTTAAAAATAAACGAATTTATGATAAAGTAAAAATAACTAAAGAAGTTTTCAAATTTAATAATAATTTTGCAAACCAAACCTAACACAATAAAAATGAACGATAAATTTTTTGAATATGCCGATTATCTTACCACAGAAGAAGACGAAATTTTATACCAACTTCGCAGGGAAACGCATTTAAAGACACTATTCCCAAGAATGATTTCAGGAC
>WFZV01000089.1 GCA_015489395.1 Bacteroidales bacterium | reverse complement strand
GGAACACATATAAGTTATTTTTTCGTATGTAAGCGGAAGTTATGGCTATGGGCAAACCAGGTTTATATGGAGCAGGAAAGTGAAATTGTCGAAGAAGGACTTTTTATACATAAAACAGCATACAGACAGCGTGCAAAAAACATGCAGGAGCTAAACATTGGACGGATAAAAATTGATTATTACGACCCAAAGCATGGTATTGTTCACGAGATAAAAAAGTCAGATAAAATCGAACGCGCTCATATCTGGCAGTTAAAATATTATATGGTAAAGTTATGGCAAAAAGGACTAAATGTGAAATATGGCATATTGGAGTATCCACGGTTAAAGTTGCGCAAAAAAGTCGGTTTTGACCCAGAAAAAGATTTACCCATAATACAAAAATTAGAGCATCAAATCAGTCGAGTAATTTCTTCATCTCAACCACCAGAATTAAAGCGTAAATCATATTGCAGGTCTTGCAGTTACTATGAGTTTTGTTTTGCAAACGAAAATCCTGATGTATGAAAAAAACTTATTATTTGTTTAACGCTGGGCGCTTGTCGCGCAAAGACAACACACTAAAGTTTGTGGCAACAGATAGTCAAGGCCAGCCCAGGGACACAAGGTTCTTACCAGTCGAAGGAATCGAGCAATTATACGTATTTGGAGCATTGGATGCTAACAGTGCATTGTTCAATTTTCTTGGACAGCAGGGGATAACAGTGCATTTTTTTGATTATTACGAAAATTATACAGGGTCGTTTGTGCCGCGTTCAGGGCTTTTGTCCGGAAAAATGTTGATTGCACAGGCAAAAGCACATTTAAAAAAGTCAAAAAGGCTGGAAATTGCAAAGAAATTTGTCGATGGAGCCAGCTTTAACATGATGAAAAATCTAAAATATTACAATAGTCGAGGTAAAGACCTACAGCAGACTATAAACCAGATAGAAAATTTACGACAGTCGATCCCACAAGCAAAGGATATAAAGCAATTAATGGGTATTGAAGGCAATATCCGAAAGCTTTATTACGAAGGTTTTGACTTGATAATTAATGACTTTGAAATGCAGGGTAGAACATACCGTCCACCAGCTGACGAAGTTAATGCTTTGATTTCATTGGGCAATATGATGTGTTATAGCGAAATGCTACGGGCAATTAATAAAACACAAATCGACCCAACAATCAGCTTTTTGCACGAACCGGGGGAGCGTAGGTTTTCATTAGCACTGGATTTAGCTGAAATTTTTAAACCAATAATAGTTGATAGACTGATTTTTAAATTATTAAACAAAAAAATTATTACAAAAAGCGATTTTGACGCAAAGCTAAACTATATAGTCTTAACTCAGGCAGGCAAGAAGAAATTTGTTCAGCATTTTGAGCAAAGATTGCAGGAAACGATTATGCACAGGGTGCTGAAGAAAAAAGTCAGTTACCGGACTTTAATGAGGTTGGAGTGTTATAAATTAGCCAAAGAATTTTTAGGCATTGACGAATATAAACCTTTTAAATCCTGGTGGTGATGTATGTAATAGCAGTTTATGATGTTGGCGAAAAGCGTGTCGCTAAGATGCTCAAATTAATGCGTCGTTATCTAAATTGGATACAAAATTCTGTTTTTGAGGGAGAAATAACTGAGGTAAAACTAAAAAAATTGATTTACGAGGCACGCCAGATTATGAATGAGCAGGAGGATAGTTTGATAATTTTCAAAAGTCGTGAGCATCGTTGGCTGGATAAAGAAATCATAGGACTGGAGCGGGCAAGCACGCAGAACATTTTATGAATGAAGTCGTCGATGTATTTGAAAAGATGTTAATTTATGGTTAAATTTATTGGCGTTGGTCTTTGAAATGCTGATTTGGTGCGGAGATTACCTGGTCGTCGATCTCCAGGGGAAATTGTATTATCATAGGTAGACGACAAAACAGGGTTAAAATCAGGCTTTTTTCTGTTTATAAGTGCTTGTTTGATAGATTTTTTTTGTTAAATTTGTGACGGGACGAAATCGAACCAGTGTGGGATTGAAACATGACAATCAAGGATTTACGTAAGGCTGGTTTGAATGACGAAATCGAACCAGTGTGGGAT
>WFZV01000088.1 GCA_015489395.1 Bacteroidales bacterium | reverse complement strand
TTGAGTACGAAGGTATAAAGCTAAGCGATGTTGGGCATATTAGCATTGCACGTAATCCGTATGCGAATTTTTGGGCAAAAGTGCGATATGCTTTAACCCGTATTCACAGTGTCAGCGCTATTGCTGACCGGTTGCGTAACCAGCAAAAAGTAATGTCATTAAAGCAGCTATTTGCGCAAGCTCTGGATATTTCACCGTCACAAATCAAAGCAAAATTTCATTTTGTTGAGCATCATCGGGCGCATTTATCATCGAGTTTTTTTGTTTCGCCATTTCAGGAGGCAGCTTTGCTTTCAATAGACGGATTTGGAGATTTTTCGTCAACTATGATAGGAGTTGGAAATGAGAATTTTATCGATGTTTTCGAAAAAGTGATTTATCCGCATTCTGTAGGTATTTTTTACACAGCATTTACGCAATGGTTAGGTTTTCCAAAATATGGCGACGAGTACAAAGTTATGGGCTTGGCTCCGTACGGCAAACCTTTGTACGTAGATAAAATTCTGGAAAATGTCATTTACCCGACAAACGACGGATTGTTTAAGTTGAACACAAAGCTTTTTAAACATAGCGATAGCGGAGTAAAAATGTCGTGGAATAATGGCGCACCGCACATTGAGCCGCTTTTTAACGATAAATTTATAGAAATCTTTGGTCCTGCCCGTCATTCAGACCAGAATTTAAGCGATTATCATAAGGACATTGCTGCATCAGTGCAGAAAGTAACAGAAATTATAATTTTTCACATACTCAATCATCTTTATAACAAAGTAAAAATCAAAAATTTAGCTATAGCAGGAGGCGTTGCTCAAAATTCTGTTGCAAATGGCAAAATCTATTTGCATACACCTTTTGAAAATGTCTATGTTCCGCCAGCAGCTACGGATGCTGGTACTGCTGTTGGCTCGGCGATGTGGGTTTATTATCAATTGATGGGCAATGAGCGAATTTTCCAGATGAAAACAGCTAATTGGGGGCAAAAATTTGACGAAGAGCAAATCATAGCAGCTTTAAACAAGAAAAATCTCAAATTTGAAAAATTAGACGATCCGCAACTGTTTGATATTATCGTGGAAAGCCTGATTAATGGCGGCGTAGTAGGGTGGTTTTACGATCGTACGGAATTTGGACCACGGGCTTTGGGGTACCGCTCGATTTTGGCAGACCCACGGAAAGCTGAAACACGGGACATTTTAAACTTAAAAATAAAAAAACGTGAACCGTTCCGACCTTTTGCACCATCAGTGCTTGAGGAGTATGTTGACGAATTTTTTGAACAAAAACACCCGGTTCCTTTCATGGAAAAGGTATTTAAAATAAAACCAGAAAAACAACATCTTATCCCTGCTGTGACTCATGTCGATGGTACCGGAAGATTACAAACTGTGAGCAAATCGACAAATCCAAGATATTACAATTTGATTTACCAATTTTACAAAAAGACCGGCATCCCAATGCTTTTAAACACATCGTTCAACGAAAACGAACCAATCGTCAATAGCCCACAAGACGCAATTGATACATTTTTACGCACAAAAATGGACCTTTTGGTCATGGAAAACTTTTTAATAAAACGGCCTACTGATGCGTAAAGTCTATAAATTATCCAGAGGCGATAAAGTTGCTCTTATTACACCAGCAGGACCAATCACCAGTGCAAAACTAAGTAAAGCTGTATCGGTCGTCGAGAGTCTTGGTCTAAAACCAGTATGGGGCGACAAAGTGCATAAACATTATGGATATCTGGCAGGTACAGACCAGGAGCGTTTGCAAGAATTGGTCGAGGCATACACAGACCCACAGGTGAAAGCTGTTTTTACGATACGAGGAGGATATGGGACATTGCGGCTTTTAGACAAAATCCCTTATAAGTTAATCGCAAAGAATCCTAAATTGTTGCTGGGTTTCAGTGATATAACTGCCTTGCAAATGGCTTTTTTGAAGAAAGCCGGGTTACCTTCGTTGCATGTTAATCTTGTGGCTTTGGAACACGAATATACTCGTAAAATTTTCGAAAAGCTTGTTTTTAATCGTGAAAAGCCTGTTTTGAAGTTCGAAACTGACTTTACGCCAAAACCTAATGTAATTGTGCATGGCCAGGCCGAAGGACAAATTGTTGGTGGAAATTTATCGTTGTTATCTGCTTTGTGCGGTACCGGGTTTTTACCCAAATTCAAAGGAAAAATCGTTTTTATCGAAGAAATAAACGAACCACCTTA
>WFZV01000087.1 GCA_015489395.1 Bacteroidales bacterium | reverse complement strand
GTCATAGTAGCCAGTACGTGGAAGCTCTGATTAATCTGGCAAATATTTATCTTGAAAATGACCAGACGCAGCAGGCTTGTGAGCTTCTTAATCGTGCTTTTGAGATACTTAAATCTCTGGATTTTAACGGTTCGTCGCTCATTGAACAAGCTAAAATGCTTTATGAAACTTGCTCATAGTGACAAGGTTACACGATTTTTTCCATTTGAGCGCAATTTTATAAATTTGAACATACAAACCTCAAAAATAATTTGGAAATTAGGCGATTTAGTATTATATTTGATACCAGAAAACCGTGAAATCTATTTTTAAATTTAAAATAACCGAACAGACTACTCTGCAGGACGTTGAAAATGTGCTTGATAAGCTTTTTGAAAGCAAACAAATTAAAGAAATACCTTTAGGTTTTATTAAAAAAATCGTCGAGTTTTTAGGTGGTGAGCAAGTTCATGCTACAGGGTCATCTGTGCGGTTCTATCATCAGTTGTTAGTCGATCATGAATTTTATTACAAAGGCCTTTTTCAAATACATAAAACGCATAAAGGCGGAAATCAGGATTTTGTCTTACATCGCAATTTTAAAAAATATCTTTATCCAGCTTTGAAAGAAATTATTGCACTTAAAAAAATAAATTGAAAATGAAAAACGATAAAAATAAACCTGTGAGCAAAGACCTGAATTATTTCAAAAATCTTGATTATGAGATAGTTATCGAGAAACAACACGATGACGGTCAAACCTGGTACATGGCTTATGCTCGTGAGCTTGGCAAATACTCTTGTTACGGCATTGGCGATACTCCGCAGCAAGCCCTTGAGAATTTCCTGCGCGAAAAGGACGAATTTATAACTTTTCTCTATAACTCAGGACAGCAAATCCCTGAACCTCAGCAAAATAAAACCAAAGAATATAGCGGAATTTTCAACGTCAGAACCTCTCCCGGCATTCATGCAAAGCTGGTCGAACAGGCAAAATCCCAAAATATTTCACTTAATCTTTATCTTAACCAGATTATCTCATCTGCTGTTGAAAAGCAACAATTTTCCTCCCAGGTCCTTAGCAAACTGCAAGAAATTGAGCATTTCCTCCACAAACACCATCAGGAAGTCACTTTCCAATTACAATACAAAAAACGAAAACTCCCTGACAAACAAATCTGGAATAAAAAATATTCCGACGAACATTACGCTGTAACTTCTTAATTCTTATTGATTTATGAAGCCAAAAATCTCACCAGAAGAATACAAAAAAATCTTAGACAGCCTACAGCTGGATAATATTTACATCATCGACCTTTCTGCAAAGCTCAATGAATCGGCTCTTGGAAGCGATTTAGACCTTGAAATAAAGGACAAATATTCTTTTACTCTCGAGCCGCACAACATCTTGAAAATCATCTATTCATACACTTTGACGGCTAAATCAGAACAATCAGACAAAAACGCGGTTGTCATTAAAGCCAGGTATGCCGTCAAATACCTTATCCTGAGCGAAAATATCTTGATTACCAAAGACTTTGTAGATATCTTTGTCCAACTTACAGTTAGTTTGTTGCTTTGGGCTTATTTTCGTGAGCTGATACACAGTTTAATGTCAAAAATGGCTCTACCGCCTTTTATCTTGCCTATGAAGCGGGTTTATAAACAATGATTAAATCACTTGCCTGCGACGAAACTCTGAGACGACTATGCCCGTGGCTATTGCTACGTTTAATGACTCAATATGATAATCACGGTTAAAGCTGGGAATCGTCAAACGACGGCTAATGTATTGCTCTACACGTTGACTTATACCATTTGCCTCGTTGCCCATCACGATAAATCCATTTGACGGCAGCTCTGATGTGTAAATATTTTCGCCATTCATAAATGTACCGAAAATCTCACCAATAGTTACTGACTCAAAAAAACGAGCCAAATCTTCATAAACCACAGGTACACGAAATACCGCACCCATTGACGACTGCACAACTTTTGGATTATAAATATCTACAGAATCCTCTGAAGCTAATATCCCACGTACTCCAAACCAATCAGCAATGCGCAAAATCGTCCCCATATTGCCCGGGTCTTGAACTTTATCTAAAACCAAAACCAGATCTCGCTTTGCTAAAGCATGTAAATTCACGTTCCACTTTTTCTGACGGACTAAAGCAAGTACTGGCTGTGGCGTCTTTTGCAAACTGATACGTTTAAATTCTTCTGCTGGCAACACTGTGACCTCGATATCCGGCGAAAAGGAAAACCTGTCTAACAAATCCACACTCACAAAAACTTCCAGAACTTCAAAGTCTGAATTGAGCAAATCTTCAATCACTTTTATGCCTTCTGCTACAAACAGCCCTGTAGATTGACGATACTTTTTTTGTTCCAGCGAGCGGATAAGTTTTCGCTTACTGTTTGTAAGAGCCATGGTACCTGCTTTTTTCAAATTTTTCGTTATATACGAAATTATTTTTAATTAACAAAAACACGGCGGAGTAACTGCGAAGTCACTCCGCCGTAGCTATTGGCCTAAAGCACGGTAAAATTACAAACCTATAACGTCTGTCCTTCCGCTGTGCTTATTTCGTTGTTATTGAGCATATTGCCCCTGTCCTTTCGATAAAAAGCTTGTTGCTGTGCGAGATAGTCTGGACAAAAGCAGATTTTGACGTTTAAAGCTTTGGCACAAACTCACGCTGGTACTTTTTGACAGCTTCTACTGCTGAATCGCTAAATGCGTCTGGACGGTAAATGCCTTTTATATAGTCGTCGGTCTGGTTGCAGTAAAATTCATTACCCGGCAGACCACTGTTGCCTGTTGGGATTATCATAAAGCCTTTGTCCCAATCGCCCACAACGAAAATATGACGCTGCGATGCTCCGTGGAAAACGTACATTTTTTTGCCGTAATGATAGGAATATGGCGAAACTGTGTGCCAGCTACCGCCTACTTTGTATGGACCACGGTTGAGATGGAACAGTAAATCCAGGATTTTGACTTTGCCTAACGGGTGTTCCAGTACGAAGATATGACGATTGGCGTACCGCCAATCGTCATAATCGCCCATGAATTTTTTGAGAGTGTCAACAGTACGTAAAAATGCAGTTTTCATGAGCCAATTGTAGTCTTCTTTTTGCTTGGTTTTGACGTTATCAGCCCATGCAGAAGCTTGATTTTTAACCAGTCGTTCGAAAAATTGTCCAGAGATCATTTTGTTGGCAGTAATTTTTGCAGCAAGTTGATAACCCAGTTCGTCACTTATAGCGGTCATAATGAGCTGGTGATAAAATTCTTCGAAAATCATAGGTGCAATGCCGTCTTTAGTCATTACGCCGTCCCATTGTTTAAGTGCCTGTTTTGCCTGATTGACGCGTTTATCGTCTGAGTTCCAGGTAGAAAGCTGTTTGTTGATATAAGGCAAAGTGTGTTCGACCAGTTTGGATTTCCAGTCAGTATGCATTTTCTTAAAGTCGTCGGTAGATAGTTTATTTTTAGCCTTGAGCATTTCGACGATTCGTTCGTAACGATATCCGCCTGCGAAGTATTTGGAGATGTAGTAAGGGTAGTTAACGGCAGATTTATTGTTAGCTGAAGCCACAAAGCCTCTTTTAGGGTCAAATTCATAAGGTAATTTGTCGTAGCTGACCCAGCCTGTCCAGTCGTGCAGGGTAGTGTCTCCGTTAAATGGCAGGTAGGCAGGTCCTTTACGGATAGGAATACCGGCTCCCATGTGTATCCCGAAATTGCCCTGTACGTCAGCATATACGATATTTTGTGCAACGGAGCGGAAATATTTAACTGCCTGATTGAACTGCTGCCAGTTTTTCGCAAAATTCAGCATAATAACGCCCATAAGTTCGTTACTCAAAGAGTCATAACCGCCCCAGGCCATGCTAAGGACTTTATTTTTCAAGCCTTTAAAGCCGGAAACTACAGGTCCGCGGTGGGTGAATAAAAGTTTTTTAGTTACAGTGTCACCTCCTTTAACGATAATTTTTTCGTTTAAAATCTTAAACGGCACCCATTTGCCATTGAGCAGGTAAGCAGAAGTATCGTTGTTTATTGTTTCGATGTAAAAATCGACATTATCGAGCATTACATTGGTCATACCCCAGGCGATATTTTCATTATGACCAGCCACAACTCCGGGCGCACCCGGGATAGTTACTCCAGTAACGTCAAGTTTTCCTGGTACTTTAAGATGAACTTGATACCATATTCCCGGGATTCCAAAGCCAAGGTGCATATCGTTAGCTAAAATTGGCTTGTTATAAACAGATTTTTGTGGCCCAACAGCCCAGTTATTACTACCTGTAAATGCTATTATGCCTAAATTGTCTAATTGCTGAGCTACTCTGGATAAATCGTTTGTAACCTGTACACTGTCAGGGAGTTTGAACTGGCGATAAATAACCGGACGATTGTCAAAACGCGGGACTATCTGGCTAAATTTTATACTATCGACTTTTTGTAAAACTTGCCATAGGTAAATATCTTCGTTCCAGCCAAGGGTTAAGTCCCAGGCCATAAATCCCACCAGATTAATCGTATTGATTGGTGTCCAATCTTCAGGTTTGTACTTTAGTATTCGAAATTCCACAGGTAAGGCTTTAGCATTATGGATGTATTGATTTACCCCGTCGCTAAAAGCTATCAAAAATTGCTTAACACTATCAGGAATTTGCGAGTACAGATATTCAGACTTTTCGGGTATTTGCAGAGAACGTAAAAGTAAATCAGTGTTAACGAAATCTTTACCAAAAATTTCTGACAAACGGCCTTCAGTAGCCCGACGGATTAAATCCATGTGCCAAAGACGGTCTTGAGCCATAACATAACCTAACACTCGATAAAGGTCTAACAGGTTTTGGGCATAAATATGCGGCATTCCCCACTTATCACGTTTAACTGTCACTTTGGCAGATAGACCAGACAATTTAACATTTTGATTGTAATCAGGTTGAGGCGCTTTAATCATAGAGTTAATATAAAAATAACCTACGACAGCTACTACAAGGAGGATGGAAAACAGAATAATAAGGATTTTGCGTAACATAAAGCTTATTTTTGTGGGTTTAGAACAAATTTAAAAATCTCTAAAAAGCCTCAAAAATTTTTTTTCTTAGCATCAAAGTTGTAAAAAGTGCATTATTTTTGGTTAATTTATAAAGGGTTTAAAACGCTATTTATGGAAAACAAAGATTACTTAAATATTGATTTTTTTCGAATACAAACCAATAACATAGCTCCTAAAAAGGGTCGGGTGCTTATAGCTGACCCTTTCTCGAGCGATTTTTTCTTTACTCGTTCGGTAGTCTTACTTACAGAGTATAGCCCTGAAGAGGGTGCGATGGGATTTATTTTAAATAAACCAGTGGCTAAAACAGAAATTCCTTCGGAAGTTTACGAAGAGTTTGGAAATAAGCAACATCCACGAATTTATCACGGGGGACCTGTAGGTCCTCATCAGATGTTTTACATTCACAAATTACCATCAACTATCCTTACTGGAAGCATGGAGATTTTGCCTGGATTATACTGGGGCGGTGATTTTAATGAATTAGCGGAACTGTTAAGAAACGGAGCAGTTTCTCTTGACGATATTAAATTTTTTATTGGTTACTCTGGTTGGTCACCAGGACAATTGGAAAAAGAAATAAAACGCAATTATTGGGTCATTGCTGAGACAAATGTCCAGGAAGTTTTGGGCGATCATACTGATTTATGGAAGAAAAAATTATATCAATTAGGTCCACGCTATGCCATTTGGACACATTATTCTAAAGACCCGGAATTAAATTAAAATACAACTCCGGAATTTTGTTAATTTTGCAACTGCCTTAAAATAAAAACTTAAAAACTAAAACGATTATGGTCGAATTTGGAACATTAAACTTTGGAAGCTTAGATACTTCGTCACAGAAAAAAGAACTGGACTTGAATAATCCGAGTGAACATCTCAAATTAGTGATAGTTGGCTCAGGTCCAGCTGGTTATACTGCGGGAATTTATGCAGCACGTGCAAATCTAAATCCAGTGCTTTACACTGGAATGGAAATGGGCGGACAGCTCACAACAACTACAATAGTAGAAAATTATCCAGGTTACCCTGACGGTGTCGAAGGACCCGTGATGATGGAAGAATTTAAACGTCAGGCTGAAAAATTTGGTACTGACGTACGGTTCGGCGAGGTTACTCGCGTTGATTTTGGCCGTCGTCCGTTTATCCTGGTTATTGACGAAGAAAAAGTGATTTCTGCTGATGCTGTAATTATTGCTACCGGTGCTTCTGCTAAATATCTTGGTTTAGAATCCGAACAACGTCTGCGTGGAGCTGGAGTGTCAGCATGTGCAACGTGCGATGGATTTTTCTATAAAGACAAAGTCGTTGCTGTAGTTGGCGGTGGCGATACAGCTTGCGAAGAAGCGCTCTATCTGGCTGGTCTGGCTAAAAAAGTCTATATGTTGGTACGAAAGCCGTATATGCGTGCATCGAAAATTATGCAACGCCGTGTTTTAGACCATCCTAAAATCGAAGTATTGTTTGAAACAGAAACTCTGGATATTCTGGGCGATAAAAAAGTCGAAGGCATTAAAGTCGTTTATCGCCGTGGCAAACCTGACGAAAAAGTTTACGAAATACCGATCGACGGCTTTTTCCTGGCAATCGGTCATAAACCAAATTCTGACGTATTTAAGCCCTGGATTGAGACAGATGAAAATGGCTTTATAAAAACCAAGTGCAAATCAACAAAGACCAATGTCGAAGGCGTTTTTGCTGCTGGCGACGTACAAGACCCATTTTACAGACAAGCTGTTACTGCTGCAGCAAGCGGTGCAATGGCTGCCAAAGAAGCTGAGTTATATCTGCAGGAATTAGAAGAAAAAGAGCGAGAAGAAAAGCAGTTAGAACAAATTTAATAGCCAATAGCAAAATATCTATACTTTGATCAAAACACAGATTGATACAGGTAAACGCAAGTAATTCACGTATAACCAATAAATAACGACTTTGTTTAGCTGAACTAAATTACAGGATTTGATGCCTTAGTCCCTGGGATTTAGACGAGTATGGCGGCTGCCTGTTAACAGGCAGCCGCCATTTTTATCGTTACAAAACAGCTATTACGT
>WFZV01000086.1 GCA_015489395.1 Bacteroidales bacterium | reverse complement strand
CGGCTGTGAATTCTGTATATCTGGCATTTTTAGGAGCAGGAAAACACGTGGTTTGTACAGCTTCGGTTTATGGGCCAAGCCGCCGTGTACTGGAGACCGATTTTGCCCGTTTTGGCGTTGAATCTACTTTTGTGCATACATCTGATTTAGATGCTGTTAAAAAAGCTATTCGACCAAATACTTCCCTGATTTATATCGAAACACCTGCAAACCCGACAATGGAAGTGACTGATATTGCCGAAGTTGCAAAAATTGCTCATGAACACGGAATACCGGTCGCTGTCGATAATACTTTTGCTACACCTTATCTGCAAAATCCGCTTGATCTTGGAGCCGACATAGTGTTGCATTCTATTACAAAATTTATCAATGGACATGCTGACATCGTTGGTGGCGTGGTAGTTACAAAAACAAAAGAACATTACGATAAAATTCGCCACATTATGGTTTCGTTTGGCTCAAATATGGACCCACATCAAGCATACATGGTGCTGCGCGGCGTAAAAACTTTGTCTTTGCGAGTCGAAAAAGCACAGCAAAATGCAATGAAAATCGCTGAATATTTAGAAAAACATCCCAAAATTGCCTGGGTTAATTATCCCGGCTTACCAAGCCATCCACAGTACGATTTAGTCAAAAAACAAATGCGTGGTCCTGGCTCAATGATAAGTTTTGGCATGAAAGGCGGACTTGAAGCAGGTAAAAAGCTTATGGATAACGTAAAAATGATACTTCTGGCAGTTTCTCTGGGCGGAGTCGAAAGTCTTATCCAGCATCCTGCATCCATGACTCATGCAGGCGTACCAAAGGAAGACCGCGAAAAAGCTGGTATAACAGACGATTTAGTCCGTTTCTCTGTCGGAATCGAAGATGTTGACGATATTATCGCAGACCTGGAGCAGGCATTGGAAAAATGCTGAAAATTGACGTCGGAAAAACGATGATAACGACAGAAGGAGGCCGTCAAGGCCTCCTTCTGTCGTTTTGGCAATTTTGTTGCGTATAGATTTGACGTTTTGTGCTAAATATTTATCTTTAGCATATAAATCTGGCGAAAATGAAAAAATCTGTTCTTGCTACTGACATAGTCATTGTGGCTTTTTTGTACGTAATATCAGTAATTTTCATGTTTGTCGCGAGTAATTACGAGGACAAAGGCAATGAGATTTTGGCCAATAGTTTTTATACAGGAGCTTTTATTGCAGGAATTATCGTTATGATCTATTTTCTGCGAGATTTGAAGCTTTTTGTCAAGGGTTCTAAATTTTGGTGGATTGTTGCATTCATTTTTCTGTACATCTTTACTGTGCCGGTTTATTTGATAAAATTGCTAAAATATTATTCCGGGTCATTTGGAAAAAATCATTTTCAGAGCGGTTAAAAGCATAATGATACCAAAAATTTGTCGAAGAGTTTTACCAGAGAGGTAATAATTAGCTAAATACGAGCCAATATAACTGCCTAAAGCGAATGTAACCATAAGAATTACGGCGTATTTCCAGTTGATATGACCAGCTTTCCAGTAATTGTAAGCAGAAAAAGCAGCTAATGGCGGTATCATCATACCCAGATAGGTACCTTGTGCTTCGTGCTGAGTCATGCCGAGTAAAAAGACCATGGCTGGCACCATAATAACACCACCACCGACTCCAAGACTTCCACTAAGTATTCCGCCTAAAAGACCGATGATTAAAAGCCAGGTTAGTGTAGTCCAGTCGATTCCCCACATGTTTTTATAGTTTAAGTTGTTTAAAAGCTTGAATTTTTGCAAATAGTACAAGTTTTGAGCGAAAAAGAAAATTATTTTAATTTTTTTGACAAAAATTTTTCGCATACTTCTTGCAAAAAATAAACATATACGTTACTTTTGCAACGCAATTAACAAATGACTCCGTAGCTCAATTGGATAGAGCACCTGACTACGGATCAGGAGGTTGGGGGTTCGAGTCCCTCCGGGGTCGCAGGTCGGAGCTGCTGTCAAGCAGCTCCGATTTTTTATATTTCGATTTTTTCAATCATTTTTAGTTATACTTACCATGTTTTAAAATTTCTGTTGTTTTAAAATCAGGAGTCAGCAGGTTGCTTGGTCTTCTCAGGCTAGGCGAGTTTGATAAAATTTTTTTGTTTTCCTAAAGTTTTGATTTTTAGTTTTTTATAGAATTTTGTTGTCAGTCTGTTTTATGA
>WFZV01000085.1 GCA_015489395.1 Bacteroidales bacterium | reverse complement strand
TCAAGGTCAAAATCGTAATCTTAGCCATTAAATAACTACCACGGCTTAAATTCAAAAACTGCTCTCGCTTCAAAATCTTACGGTCTCTGAAAATCTCCTCTGCACTTACAGTCATTCCAAGGAACAAAGCCACTACGATACTCATGAAAATGTACGGTGGTATGTTCTCATTATCATAAAAAACGTAAACATTAGAATTGGGATCAGCTATGTACCGTATTAAATAAGTCAAAATAAAAGCTAAAATTGGCGACTCGGTCATTGTTAAAACAACATACTGCGCATTATTTAGCTTAGCTTTTATGTCTCGCACCAGGAATATCAAATACTGCTTAAATTTCGATGGTAAATTCAACGTTTTCTTGGGTTCCTCGTGAACTGTCGGAACTCGCTCGATTTTTTTTAATGTATAGAAATACTCAGACCATTTTTGTGGTGAAACCTTACGCTCGTCAATATAACGACCGTATTCATCGACTTTTTTAGCTTCTAAAATGTTAAAAATCAACTCAGGACGTACAGTACCACAAACTGGGCATTCGCCAACATCAGCATTAACCTGATTATCAAGCGTTTTAAAGTATATAATAGCCTCAATCGGATTACCATAATAAACCTGGTAACCTGTATCCAAAATCAACATACTATCGAACATCTTGTAAATATCCGACGACGGCTGGTGAATAACGACTATTACTAATTTTCCTTTAAGTGCTATTTCACGCAATAGGTCCATAACATTTTCCGAATCTCGAGACGAAAGACCTGTCGTCGGCTCGTCGACAAACAAGATACTTGGTTCTCGCAGCAATTCCAGAGCAATGTTCAATCTTTTTCGTTGACCGCCAGAAATGAGCTTATTGAAAATATTTCCAACTTTTAAATGACGAATTTCGTAAAGTCCTAAGTTTTTGAGCGTTTTATTAACAATATCAACTATTTCGCTCTTGGATTTATCTTTAAAAAGCAGAAGAGCATTAAAATACAAATTATCAAATACAGTCAATTCCTCGATAAGCAAATCATCTTGTGGTATATAGCCCAAAACACCTTCTAATTTTTCGTAATCTTTATGCAAATCAATGCCATTAACCAGAACCTGGCCGGAAGTTGGCTTATAAATTCCTGTCAGCACATTAAGCAAAGTAGTTTTACCAGACCCACTGGCTCCCATTATCCCGACCAACTTACCCTGAGATTCAGAGAAATTGATTCGATGCAAACCAACATCGCCACCTGGAAATCTATAATGGATATCAATAACATCGAACGAAAGACGGATAGTTGAGTATTCTGCTAAAAATTTAGCAACAACGTCGCTATAGTAAATTGGTTTACCTTTAGGCAGCTTAATTGTAGCACCAGTAGGAAACAAATAAATTCGATTGTTAAAAATTGGTAATCCGTTCAAGAAAATATTTTCGTTGCCAGTATAACGGAGGAAGTAAAGTTCAGCACTTTTAATACGTAAAATAATTATCTGTCCATCAAGCGATTCAGTTTTTATGAATTTACATTTTTTACATTTAACAGGCTGATCGTCAACAATAAGAATAGAATCATAATCAAGGTCTTCTATTTTGTCGGAAATAACAAAATTTCGTATTTCTTCGTATTCTTCTTTTGAAATATTAAAAACTTCTGCAACAGTGTTAATAATCGCCATTCTCTGAGGAGTAAACTGGCGACTAGCATTCACCATTTCGAAAAGGCGAACTAAAACAACAACTTTCTGAGGACGGTTAAGAGTTTTGTTAATTTTTCGGCAAATACCTAATATTCTAACAGAGTCACTAACTAAAGTTAGTTTTTTGTCTTTATCGGATTTTATTCTACGTCTTTTTTTTATGTCTTCTTCAGTAGCTTTACGTTTAAATTCTTCTAAATATTTCTCAACAGCTTCCTTACCTAATTGCTGGGTAAGGAAAGATTCTATGTATTCTAATTCTTTTGGGTGTAATCCCTGATCTTGCTTTGCAATAATAGCAAAAAGCTGGATTAAAGCATTTAGGATTTCTTCACTCATAATTTAACAGGTTTAGCACCTTGGTTAGTCCACAGAATATGGGACTTGCTCGAAAGGTACTTCGACGATATCTGCATATTCCTCACCTGCTTCTTGCATATCTTCGTCATCTTCGGGATAGTGCCAGCGAACTAAGACATCATGACCATCGTCGTACATATCTTCTAACTTCAACAAAATGTCCAGTAAAAGCTTTGATGAGGCGGTATTAAAATACTCTAATTTAAAGTCAAACACTGTTTTAGGCAATGGATTTTTAGCGTATTCGTCAAGCCACTCCAGAATAGGTTCGTAAAATGCTACTACATCTTCAGGCAAAGAACGTCCAGATATTTCGAATTTAGGATTATCTGGATTTGGGTCAAGAATTACTTGTGGTGTATCGTCAGTTCCTTGTATTCTAATTGGCTGTAACATAACTCTTTGCTTTTTTATTGTTAAATTTGATTTTTGTGAATTTTGGTTTAACTTATGTCAAAAATTATACCACTTACTTGCTTTTTATGCGAGAAACTGTTGATGTTAAGACAAAAAATGAATTCTCTTCATCAATACGTAAAAAACTATAAATAAGTTTCTGGCCGGTTTTACGTGCAATGTCAATGAACCCCAGGCCAGCGCCGCCTTTAGGCGAGAGACGACCTTCGCGAATTTGTTGTTTATAAAGCTGATTTAATTCGTCTTTTGTCATACTGTTAATCTTCTCCAGCAAATTTCTCAAAGGTTCGATTTTTTCATTACGAATAACATTTCCTGTTGTTATATTGTATTCTTTATCGTCTTTGCTAACCAAAAAGATACCCCGGCCGTCTTTGGAAGAAAAATAATCCAGGTCTCTCTCAGCGTGCTTGCTAATATTTTGCAGACATTCAACCATTACGTGAAAAACTTTTTTCTGAACAGAAGTAGCATCCTGGTCACGCTGCATGTTTGTTTCGGTCAAAGCAGTAAAAGCTTTGGTTATCTGGTGCGTAATTTCTCCCTCATAAGCCAGGCTAATATTGCTTTTCTTCATTTTTAAATAAAAGTCATAGACAAACTCAAGAGCTGAAGAATTATCTTTAAGAAGTTTGCTCATTCTTTTTGATTTTTAGAATTCAACACCCATTAAGAGTACATCATCGATTTGTTTGTAATCGCCTTTCCACTGAAAGAAATCGTGCTTGAATAACTCGTAAAATTTTAATATCGAACTATCTTTATTTTGCAGGATAATTTCTCTGATTCGTTTGTTCTTGTATTTTTTGCCATTTGGCCCTCCGATTTGGTCTGCGAGACCATCGGTAAAGATAAAAAATTTATCACCTTGTTGAAAATCAATTTCATAATTTGTAAAAGGCTTTTCAATTCGACCTTTACGCGGAATACCTCCTATAGCTTTTAAAGTAGCTTTATACTGGATAAATTCACCGTCCTTACGCAAATAATATAATGGTCTGTGAGCGCCAGAGAAATACATTTTGTTATTCTTAAAATCTATTTTACATAAAGCAATATCCATACCATCTCTTGCTTCTGCGTCTTCAGTGTCCTGCTTTAAAGTTTTTCGTACTTCGATATGCAATAAATCTAATATTTGACCTGCATTAAGCTCTGGCTGGGTAGAAACAATGTTATTTAACAAAAAATATCCAATAAACGACAGCAAAGCGCCAGGAACACCGTGACCAGTGCAGTCTACTGCAGCAATATAAACATAATTCTCGTCTGCATAAAACCATGGGATATCGCCACTTACTACATCACGCGGCAAATAAAACATAAATGATTTTGGCAAATAACTACGTATTTTCTTTATATCCGGAATAATTGCTGACTGTATTCTACGAGCGTAATTAATACTTTCGGTAATACTCTTGTTCTTTTTCTCAAGTTCTAACTGAATCTTCTTTTGTTCGGTAATATCATGAGCAACAAACAAGACTGTTTCAAGTTCGTTAATTTCGTTAAACTCCGGAATAACGTTAAACATAACTATTCGTTCTTTATCCGAATCTTTGATCGGAAAGACTGTCTCGAACTGGACTTTGACAGGTTCTTTTTTTACGCGTTCCAGAGAATTTAAGAATATAGACTTAACTTCTGGGTGGATGTCTAATTTATCGATAAAATTACCGACTAAATATCTACGACCAATACGTAAAAATTCTTCTGCTACAGGGTTAGCATAAAAGATTTTGCCTTCCATATTTACTCTAATGATCAAATCAGGAGAATTCTCAGACAAAGCTCGCATTTGACCACTCATGCGCTGAGCGCGCTCTGCAATTTTACGAACTGTAATGTCGCGGGTATTAAAAATAATGCCGTTTATAGCAGGGTTATCCAGCAAATTGCGTCCAATTGTTTCGAGCCAAATTTCTTTGTCTCCCTCTTTTTTAAACAAATACTCAAGCGTAATAGGCTGCTCAGGGTTATTAAGCAATGTAATGAAAGCCTGTTTAAGCTTCTTATTTACTTCAGACGAAAAGATTTCAAATCCGTTTTTACCAATCATTTCCTCCGGTTCAAATCCCAAAATATGCTTAATCGAGGGCGAAGTATAAGTGATAATCCCGTCTTTGTTGTAAATGAAAATAACCTCAGAAGCATTTTCCAACAAAGCATAGAGACGTTTACGCGTCCGTTCAACTTCCTGAATTTGAGCCTCTAACCGACGGTTAACTTCCTGAAGTTCCAATTGTGCTTTACGCATTTCTTCTGCCTGTCTTCTAAGCTGTTCTTCGTTTTTCCGTAATTTCTCTGTCATTTCTCGAGATTCCTTGAGCAGCTCTTCGGTCTTTTTATTTACTTTCAAGTTAAAAACAGTCTGCCCGATAATACCACTGACCTCTTCGATAAGCCTTAAGACTCGTTCAGGCAATTCTTCATCAAAAGAACCAATTTCTATAACTCCCTGCAGTTTTTCATCACCAATAAGCGGAGCAATGAGCAAAGTTTTTGGTTTTCTATCACCTAAAAGTCCTGACGAAATAGTAAAATAATTTTCAGGAATTTCTTTGCGATAAATGATTGCTTTTTCATAGGCTGCCTCACCTATTAAACCTTCGCCGATTTTAAACTCTTGCTTTATAAATTTTCTGCGATTATAAGCGTATGTAGCGTAATTAACAATTCTATCCTTGTCCTCATCATAGATATAAAAAGCACCTTGAATTGCATCGATATAATTAACTATACTGACAATTGTCTCATAAGCCAATTTTTCCAGATCGTTGTGATATCTAAGAATATCGCCAATAATTTCTTTTCCTTTGGTAACCCAGCCAAGCTCTGCTTCCCTTTGATAAGTTTCTCTAAGGTTATTTCTCATCAAAAGCAGAGCCTGACCTAATTCATCATCCGGAGGAACTTTTACTTCAACATCTAAATTTCCTTCACCTATTTGTCGAGCAAAATTAAGATTTCGTTTAATCGTGGCGTTTAATTCTTCTATATTTCTCTCCAAACGCTGTATAATCTCTTCAACAGATTTAACAAACCAATAAAAACCCAGACCTAAAATAATCGGCAATAAATCAACTAAGTATAAAGACGGACTATCAGAATGAATATAACTGATAGAGGAAAACCCAAAAGACGATGATTGCGCCCAAATTTCAATAATCCAGCTCAGAAATACGAATAATAAACCTAAAAAGAAACCTAAGAAACCAAATTTACGAGCTGAAATATGTTTTACAGAATAAATCATAAACTTTAATTTTGGGCTTACACTTAATTTTTAAAATTAACCTTTAGCTAAATCATCCAGCCAATCATTAATATCTTTGTCAATATCTGAATCAAAATTATTGCCAGACTTTCCAATTTCCGGTTTAAAGTTGCGATCAGTAATATCTATTGCAAGATACAAAATCTTTCGTACATTACCATTTTTATCAAACACTGGTGTATATTGATTTATAAGCCAAATTTCCTCACCAGTATCTTTTCGTTCACGCCGTACAACGATTTGCATTGGTTTACCTTTCTGAACTTCTTTCCAAACGCGCTCAAATTCCTCACGGCCTTCTTCTGGTATAAATTCGAAAATACTTTTACCCTTCATCTCCTCAAGCTTATAGCCCATTACTTGCTGATGACGTTCATTTGCATCGAGTAATATTCCATCAGGAGTATACTCAGCTTTAAGCATTGTAGCATCAATAGCCACCTGTAGAGCTTCCATCTCTTCCTTAAGCTGAACTGCTTCCTGGTAAATCTTCTGATAATCAGTAATATTAACAGCCAGATAAATAATTCTAACGACTTTTCCTTCCGCTGATTTAACCGGAACATATTGATTCAACAGCCAAATCTCCTCTCCTGTATCTTTACGCTTGCGACGTACTACAACTTGCTTTAATTCACCTTGTTGGACTTGCTTCCATACTTTCATAAATTCCTCCTGCTCCTCTGCTGGCACGAATTCCAGAATATTTTTACCACGCATTTGTGAAATATCATACCCTATAATTTTCTGGTGCAGCTCATTGGCATCTAACAAAGTTCCATCTGGCTCATATTCAGCACGAAGTAAAGTTTGATCAATGCCTAAAGTCAAGTAATACAAACGTTGCTCAAGCTGCTTCTGCTCTGTAATATCTATTGCAAAGTAAATTACACGAACAACTTTTCCTTCTTCATCCAAAATTGGGATGTATTGATTCAAAAGCCAGATATCTTCTCCAGTATCCTTGCGTTCACGACGAACAACAATTTGATGTGGTTTACCTTGCAAAACCTCATTCCATATCTTTAGGAATTCATCCCGTTCTTCTGGTGGTACAAACTCGGTTATATGCTTGCCGACAAAATCTACTAACTTATAACCAATAATCTTCTGATGCAATTCATTAGCATCTAATAACAGACCATCTGCATTATATTCTGCACGCAAAATAGTCTTATCAATACCCTGCATTAAATACCGCAATCTCTGCTCAAGGCTCTTCTCTAAGGTTATATCAATTGCGAAATAAATAATTCTTCTAACCTTCCCATATTTATCTTTAACCGGAATATAGTGGTTCATCAACCAAATCGACTGGCCAGTATCTTTTCTTTCACGGCGAACAGTCACCTGATACTGCTGACCAGCCTTAACCTGTTCCCAATATAACTTAAACTCCTCCCTCTCTTCTGGCGGTACAAATTCGAAAATACTCTTTCCAACATAATCTTTCAAATTATAACCTAAGACTTTCTGGTGCATTTCGTTGGCATTGACCAAAATACCATCAGGTGTATATTCAGCACGCAGCATGATGTTATCTAAGCCTTGCAAAACATAACGCAAGCTCTCTTCGGCTTTCTTAAGTTCGGTAATATCAGTAGCCAGGTAAATAATTCTTTCTACCTTACCATATTCGTCTTTAACTGGAATATACTGGTTAAATAGCCAAATAATCTGACCGTTATCTTTTCTTTCTCGTTCAACCACAATCGAATAAACCTCCCCAGCTTGAACTTTTTTCCAATAAGCATAAAATTCTTCACGACCTTCTTCTGGTACAAACTCAATGATATTTTTTCCCTTGAAATCTTCTAATTTGTAACCTAAAATTCTTTGGTGCAATTCGTTAGCATCTAACAATGTACCATCAGGAGCATATTCAGCACGCAGCTGGGTATGATCGATACCTCTGATATAATACTTTAATTCGTGTTCTATTTCTTTTTGCTTCGTAATGTCAATAGCTAAATAGATAATTCGAACTACTTTGCCATACTGGTCTTTAACCGGAATGTAATTATTCAAAAGCCAGATTACCTCGCCTGTATCAGTGCGCCTACGCTGTACCTCAACTTGTAATTTTTCACCTTTTGTAACCTTGTTCCAGATATCTTCCAGAAACTGCTGATGCTGTTCTTCTGGTACGAATTCTAAAATATTTTTTCCTCTAAACTCATTAATATCGTAACCAATAATATGCTGGTGAAGGTCATTGGCATCTAATAAAGTGCCATCTGGTAAATATTCTGCACGCAACAAAGTATTGTCAATTCCCTGAATCAAGTAATATAGGCGTTGTTCGTATTCTTTTTGCTGGGTAATGTCGATAGCTAAATAAATTATTCGTTCGACCTCGCCCTGTTCGTTCTGGATAGGTATATAATTATTCAAAAGCCAAATTGGTTGACCTGTATCTTTTCTTTCACGATAAACAGCAACAGTATAATGTTCACCTTTAGTAACTTTCTCCCAAATTTTCTTAAAATCGTCTCTTTCTGCTTCTGGCACGAATTCAAGGATATTTTTGCCTCTAAAATCTTCGATGTTATAACCAATAGTTTTTTGGTGTAAAGCATTGGCATCTAACAAAGTGCCATCGGGTAAATATTCTGCACGCAACAAAGTAGAATCCACGCCTTTTTTCAAATACATGATTTCCTTAACAGTTTCTGCCAGTTTTTCTTCTAATTTCTTTTCTTCCGTAATATCCAGTGCCAGGTAAATAATCCGTTCAATGTTACCTTCTTCGTCTTTTACAGGAGTATATTGGTTCAAAAGCCAAACAATCTCGCCTGTATCCTTACGCTCTCGTTTTACTGTAATTTGGACAGACTCTCCAGAAGCGACGCGATTCCAGATTTTCTCCATGAAATCGTCACGTTCTTCCTCAGGAATAAATTCAAGAATATTTTTACCGCGCATTTGCTCAATGTCATACCCCATTGTTTTTTGGTGACGCTCATTTGCGTCTAATAAATTACCTTCAGGAGTATAGTCTGCCCGTAACATTGTTGAATCTACAGCCTTCAGCAGACTTTGTAAGTCGCGCTCTCTTTGCAGCGCTTCTTGTAATAATTTGTTTACTTGTTGTTCTTTCATTTTTTGTTCAGTTATATCGATGTTTAAAACAATTATTTCGTTGATTTGGTCTTCTAAGTAAATAGGAGCAAACTGTGTAAGAAACCAATGAGTTTTATCAGCTACGTTAATCTGGCGTTCAAATTTAACAATTTCTCCGTTTAAAACCTTATTAAATAATTGTTCAAATTGCTCAAGATTTTCAGGTGAACAAATTTCACGATAATGTTTTCCAATAACCTGATCGCGTTCGCCAAATATTTGAGTTATATTATCGCTAATGTCCACAATATAACCATCACGGTTATAAATGATACGATAAAGCATATTATCTATTGCCCGTAAAATTCCCTGCATCTTTTTCTGTGCTGCCTCCATTTCACGCTGCAGCTTAATCAACTCTTTCTCACGCCTTAAAGCCTCAACCAAAGCTTTTTTAGCTTCCTGTTCTGCTCGTACTTGTTCGGTAATATCCTGTGCCAGGTACAATATTTTATAAACGTTTCCTGACTCGTCACGTACTGGTGTATATTGGTTCAAAAGCCACACTTCTTTGCCTGTAGCAGTAAACCGACGAACTCTCAATTGGCGCATATTTCCGGCAACAACGTCTGCCCATAGCTTCTTAAATTCCTCCTGCTCTTCCTCGGGTATGAAAATGAATATGCTTTTACCCAAAATCTCCTCGTAATTATACCCGAATGTCTTACGGTGTAATTCGTTGGCAAAGGTCAAAATGCCTTCTGGTGTATATTCTGCACGCAAAATTGCACGATCAATGCCTGCCAAAATAGCTCTACGCTCAGCTTCAGCTTTTTTCAAAACTTCCTGGAAGCTAAGCAAATGTCGTTCATGGCGCTTAGCAATCTCAAGCGCTTTTTTAGCCTCTAATTCTGCTTTAACCTGCTCAGTAATATCCTGTGCAAGATAAAGAACCTTTGTTACTTTACCTGTTTCAGGGTCAATAACTGGAGTATACTGGTTCAAAAGCCAAACTTCCTCGCCGGTAACTGTAAATCGTCGAACTCGCAGTTGACGCATATTTCCTGCGACAACGTCAGCCCATAGCTTCTTGAATTCTTCCTGTTCCTCCTCGGGTATGAAGATAAAGATACTTTGACCTAATACTTCCTCGTAATTATACCCAAAAGTTTTACGGTGTAATTCGTTAGCAAAAGTCAAGATGCCTTCTGGTGTGTATTCTGCACGTAAAATTGCACGGTCAATTCCCTCTAATACAGAACGTAGCTCAATCTCTTTTTGTTCTAATTCTTTTTGAGCTTTTTGGGCTTCTTCCAATGCTTTTCGTGCTTCTTGTTCCGCACGAACCTGGTCTGTAATGTCCTGTGCCAGATAAAGAATCTTTGTAACCTTTCCGGTTTCAGGGTCAATAACAGGAGTATACTGGTTTAAAAGCCAAACTTCCTCGCCAGTAACTGTAAATCGACGGACTCGCAGCTGTCGCATATTTCCTGCAGCAACGTCTGCCCATAGCTTTTTAAATTCTTCCTGTTCTTCCTCGGGTATGAAGATAAAGATGCTTTGACCCAATACCTCTTCGTAATTATACCCAAAAGTCTTGCGGTGCAATTCATTTGCAAATGTCAAAATGCCTTCTGGTGTATATTCTGCACGTAAAATTGCACGGTCGATACCAGCCAATATAGAACGAAGCTCAATCTCTTTTTGTTCCAGTTCCATTTGGGCTTTTTTAGCTTCCTCCAATGCTTTTCGTGCTTCTTGCTCTGCACGGACTTGTTCTGTAACATCTATTGCCAGATAAAGGATTTTTGTGATATTCCCCTGTTCGTCCCTGATAGGTGTATATTGGTTTAAAAGCCAGATATCTTCGCCGGTTACTTTTTTTCGCTTAACTTGAATCTGTCGTAGTTGACCAGAAGCTACTTCGCTCCATAGCTTTGCGAATTCTTCTTTTTCTTCTTCTGGAATAAAGATAAAGATACTTTTGCCCAGGACGTCTTCGTATTTATAACCTAAAGTTTTTCGGTGTAATTCGTTTGCAAACAGCAAAATACCATCAACAGAATATTCAGCGCGCAATAATGTCTGGTCAATACCTTCCATGATACTTTTAAGCTCAATCTCGTTACGTTTAACGATCTGGTGTGCGCGCATCAATTCTTCTGACTTTTTGATAGATTCCTCTAACAGTTTAGCGTTTTTCAATTCGATTTCTTTCTGCTCTGTAATATCAATCGAAAGCCACAGGATACGTATTAATTCGTTGTGCGGACCTAAAATAGGAGCGAACTGTACTAAAAGCCAAATGTCTTTGTCAGCAACTTTATAATGAAAAGTATCGCGGTAGCTCTGAAGGGACTGAAGTTTTTTAAGGATGACTTTGTCTAAATTAGGATTTTCTTTAGGTAAAATATGTTTAAAATTCTCGTTTAAGACTTCGTGTTTTGACAATTTCAATGTTCTGAGGAATGCTTCATTAACAGATGTGACGGTTCCATCTGGTAAGATTTCTACACGCAACAATACCTGGCTAATAGCGTTCAAAATCGAAGACATTTCAGCAGCACGTTCCTCGATTTCTTGCTGAGCTATTCGCATTTGTTCCATAACACGGCGCAATTCTTTTTCACGCTTGGCTAATTCTTCGGATTTCTGGCGTGTTTCGTTAAGCAATTGCAAAGTACGTGCGTTAATCTTAACAGCTTCAAGTGTGGCTGCAATAGAACCGGCTACTTGTTCGGCGAATTCCAATTCGTGTTTTTCGAATTTTTTGAAAGCAGCAATTTCGTAAACCCCATGCAATCCGCGGTCTGTCTTGAGAGGAACGATAAGTAAATTATTCGGCTTTGTATCGCCAAGTCCTGACTCTATTTCGATATAATCTTCTGGAACATCGGTAAGATAAATAGTTGTTTGGTCTAAAGCCACAGTACCTACTAATCCTTCGCCTAATTCTATGCGTTTAGTATAATATTTTTTACGGTCGTAAGCAAAAGCAGAAAGAAGCTCAAGATGAACGTCATTTGGGTCAGAGTCCTCTAAGATATAGAGACCGCCAACGCTTGCATCTAAGTATTTAACCAGGTTTTTAATAACAGCATCGCCCAGTGCTTGCAAATCGTTGATTGTTGCACGCATAACTTCGGAAAACAGGTTCAACCCTTCGGTAATCCAGCGCCGCTGTTCGTCTTCTTTCAGACGCTGTTCTTGTTCTTTCTTTGTTTCAGCAAGACGTTTAGCAAGCTCTCGCAATGTTTGGGCTACGATATCATCGCCTAACTCTACCTGGAAAGTTTTATCGTAATTTTCTCGCTTAAGTTCTTCAATAAATTTAAGGATATTTTTACGAGTTTCGACAAAACTATTGATATTTCGTGCTAATATTCCAAGTTCGGAATTGCTTTCTATAATAAGCTCATCTGGAATTTTACCTTTACTGATCAATTCAAGCGTTTCAGTAACTTTACGGAAGTAATAATAAAACTCTCCGAAAAATACATAAATAAATAGTACAATCGCTATCAGCATTGCGACATCAACCAAAATAAGCGTATCAAAAACTCGTCTAACATGACGACTTAAAATTTTGAAATAATTTGCAAAACGTCTATCAACGTAATTCTGATAACTATTTAATATGCTAACCAGCTGCTCATAAGTTTGATGAAAAGTGATAAAAAGCGAATTTATTTTCTGTGTAAGCTCAGGCTGACTACTATTTTCAGCCAATTTATATGCTCTGAGTATTTCAATGCCTGTATTCTCGTATATTTTCAGCGTAGTTTTAAGCTTCTGAATCAATAAAAGTTCTTCGTAATTGGAAACATTAGCTTCTAATTCGTTAATATTGTTATTTATCAGATTAATCTGGGTGGTAAAAAAGTTATAAAAATCAGGATAAGGGATATGTTGCTGATAATAGTTGTAAAAATTTATAATGATTTTATCTAAGATTTCCTTTGTCTTATCGAAATTTTTATGATATAGAATCTGCTCTTTATGGAGATTTGTAATATCGTGTCTTATTGTATAAGTGTTATAAAAAGTTATATAGTTAATCAAAAATCCGAACAGAAAAAGCAGTACAAAGAAGATTACCAAACGAACTTTGATCGATATATTTTGTAAAAACTTTTTTAACATGAGAC
>WFZV01000084.1 GCA_015489395.1 Bacteroidales bacterium | reverse complement strand
GCGTTATAATTTTTGCTTATGCTTTAATCAAAGCATCAAAAAAATCAGTGTCACAACAAGACAGCCTTGAAAGCCAGATCAGACAGGCTATTTCAACAGCAAGGCGAATAAAATTTAAAGCACAATCAGATATTAATCGGCTTAAAATGTGGGCTAACGATGCTATATCTGTGACTTATGGCAAATTTATCCAGGACCTGCCAAACGACCAGCTTTTAGATAATTACGAAAAAATTAAACAACAATTTGCAGATAAAATCGACCAAACACAAGTCGAAAAAACTGATAACATCGTTTATGGTTACATTGGTCAGATACAAATCAAACAAGCTGAAATGGAAACAGCTGAGAAAACCGAACAAAAATACTCGAAACTCTTAGAGCAGCTTAAAACCGCTAAACTACAAGACCGCAAAAACCAACGACTGCAGCGCCACGAACAAAAATTGGCTCAAATGAATAAAGACATTTCAGCTCAAAAGCAACTTCTCGAACATGACCTTTCTTACGATATGCTAAAACAAGACGTACAGCAAAAATTAGCCTATTTGCAAGCAATGCACGAACTTCAGCAAAAATACGATACCGAAACTTTTGTACAAAACGCTGATACTTATAAAAAAGAAATGGAAAACATCGTCAATAACCTGAATTAATGCAAAAAAGCTTTTAATTTCACGATAAAAAATACACTGAAACTCAACAAAATTGCACTTAAAATAAAAGTCAGCCGATAGCCAAAGCTCTGTATTAAACCACCTGAAATTAGCGGTATTACAAAAGTCGAAATATTACTCGACCCAAGCACACTCGCATACATCGCACGATTACGATGTGTGGATATTTCTATCAAAATTCCCTCGTAACTTATACGATAAATGCTTTGAAACACTCCTACCAGGAAAAAAGCTAAAGCATAAATGAACATCTTGCCGCTAAAAAGCAAAATTAACAATGGAACCGCTATTGAAAGCAGAATATTTAACCATAAAATCTGCAGATAATCAAAGTCTTTTACCCAAAACAAAAAACTACTACTTATCAAAAAACCAATAATTTTCCACGAAAATAACGTGACAATTAGCTTTGAACTCAACGCAAACTTACTTATTGCCAACGTGGTAAAAAATGGGATTATGGACAAAAACAACCCTTCGGAATTGACAATTAGCGCAAAATAAAAAAGTGCTTTGTTCCGCTGTAACTCCCTCATTACGAATAAAAAATACCTTTTCAAATCAAATTCCAAACGACTTATCGAGATTTGTTCCTTAACTCCAAAAATCATCAAAGTACTGACAATCAGAGATAAAGCAGCTGATAGATGCAAAACCGAATAATTAAACGGAAAAGGAAAACTGCGCAAAAGAGGTCGAATCAAAAACAGCGCTATGAAAATCACAATGCTATGCCCTACCTGCTTCAAGGCATAAAACCTCTTCAACAATGACCTGTAAATGCTTCGAGGCACAATATCCACCAAACCAACAGACGTATAAGCCGCTGCCAGGGAATAAATCGTATAAAACAAAAGCACCAGAAATATCGCTTGCCCTGCATCAATTCTGTAACGATAATAAAGCCACAGGACATAAGCTATTACCAACAACGCACTTACACGAACTCCAAAACCCTGAATCAAATATTTTTTGCGTGTATACTTTGCCTGTAACACCCGTCCGAAAAAAAACTGCGAAAACTTCGGCAAACCAATGGTTATCACTGCCAAAAGCCCAATCAACACCTCACTTGCGCCCATTTTGCTTAGCATACCGGGCAGCACTGTGTCTTTGTCCAGAATGTTTATGGTCAGAAAGAAAAAAAACGACTGTAAAAACAACAGCAAAAAATTACGCCTGTTGTCCTTATGAGTAATTTCCGTATGCAGTAACATCTAAATCAAATTAATCCCAACGAGTCAAGGCAAATATCGTGCAAATTTATCTTAACAAGGTCACATCACCAACCTTAACGAAAGTCTGTCCATTTACAAATTTACCAACTATTTTCCATACGTACACATCATTAGGAGCAGGTTTGCCGTTGATTGTACCATCCCAGAATTCCTGGTCCGGATGCTTTGTGTGAAATACAACATTTCCATAACGGTCAAAAATGTAGAGTTCAGCTTCTTTCACCAGATTCAAAACAGGCTTAAAATAATCATTACGTCCATCTCCATCAGGCGTAAAAGCATTCGGGAATTTAATCAACAAATCGCCTAAAATATACACAGCGTTTTTCTTTGTCAAACTATCAGTACACCCACTTGTCGAACGAGCAATTAGTGTTACGTTATACATCCCAGGCGTTTTGTATGACTTGCGAGGATTCTCGTCTGTCGAATACGTACTATCGCCGAAATCCCACAGATAATACGATGCTCCAGTAGTTAAATTGTAAAAACCAACGGGTTGTCCGACACCAGCCGTATCCGGGTCAACGTAAAAATCAACCACAGGCGTTGGATAAACATAAACCGGACGTTGATATTCGTCAGTCTTATCGCAATATCCAATAGCTTTGAGTTTAACCAGATAATTTTTACCAACCATGAATGTATGCGTAGGATTTTCCTGGGTCGAAGTGTCACCATCGCCGAAATCCCATAGATAACTTTGAGCATTACTTGACGAATTGTAAAAATTCACAGTCAAAGGCGCACATCCGTCGTTTTGGTCCATAGAAAACGAAGCTGTAGGGTCAACAGCGGTAATCGTAATTGTCTGGCGTAACGTGTCATAGCAGCCTAAATAATTTCGAGCTGAAACCTGCAGCAAATAAGTGCCACAACCTGGGTACGCATGTTGTAACGGTTGAGTTACATGTTCGGAAGTACTATCGCCATAATCCCAGGTAAAGTCTTCATATTCAGTAGTGTAGTTATAAAAACTGACAATCGTATCCGGATAATAATTTACAGTAGAATCAATGTCGATTTGCAGATGAGGAGCTGGATATAGCGTGATTACTATCTGCGCAGAATCACGACAAATGCCATTCCGAGCTATTAAACGAACCGTGTCATTACGATAGCTTTCCTGGTCGTTATAGAAAACGTGTGTAATATCCGGACCTGAGCCTATAGATGAACTATCGCCAAAATTCCAGGAGAAATAAGCATTTGGGTTTACTGCCTGAAAATGCACTACCAACGGTGAACAACCCTCGGTTGTGTCGGCAGTAAATTCTGCGTAATTCGGCGGCTCGTGAACTTGCAAGCTATCTTGCTTAACTGTACATCCATTTGCATCAACAACGTAAGCAGTATAATACCCAGGCGATAAATCGTAAAAATCATTATCGCTTTGAAAACTTACACTATCCAGGCTATATTGACGAGGCAATGTGCCGCCTGCAGCTAAAATTTTTATATGGCCGTCAGTATATCCATGGCATGAAACATCGTAAATGTACACAGTATCGATATAAAGCGAATCTGGTTCGGTAATGTCCACAGCAGGACGGTAATTAGCCAAACAATTATGTATGTCTTTCACTGTCAAAACATAATGTCCTGGACCTAAATTCGTAAATACACTGTCGGGCGACCAGGTCTGACCGCTATCAATGCTAAAGTAATAATCGCCCTGACCGCCTGTGGCTTCTATGGTCAATTGAGCGTTATCATCGCCATAACAGGTAATCGGAGTAAGGTCATATCGATTTAAAACTACAGGCGACGGCTGATGTATAGTAAATGATTCGGACGTTTGGCGACAGCCGTTCTGGTCCTGGACAATCACGTAATAACTACCTGCAGGCAAACTGTCAAATAAAGAGTCAAGTTGAAACTGGCTTTGTCCCTGCGATAAGTTGTAATAAGCGTACTGCAAAGGATTTGTGCCACCATGGGCCGAAACAGCTATTGTAGCAGTACTGTCGCCATAGCAGGTTTGTACGTCTGTGTAAATCACTGTATCAATGATTAAAGCAGGAGGTTCGTGGATTGTAAAGCTGCCATGCACCTGACAGTTATATGCGTCGCGGACAGTAACATCGTAAGTATTTGCACGCAAGCTCTGGAAATAATTTGTAATTGAAGTGAAAGTATCTGTAGATGAGATAATCGTGTACATTAATTGCGGTTGTCCGCCTGTGGCATAAATAGTAACATTTCCGTTTTGATAACCGTAACAGGTTATATCATGCGTAATTATACTGTCTAAAGTCAAAGTATCTGGCTGACGTATTGTCACAGTGGCGTTATAGTGTGCCGAACAATTGTGGCTGTCTTTGACGAAAATATAATAATCGCCAGCATAAAGATGGTCAAAGTAATTTGTTGAAGCATAAGTGCTGCCACTGTCTATGGAATAAGCATACGGCGCAGTTCCACCGCTTGCGTCGATTGTAATTGTACCGACAGGTACACCGTGGCAGGTATCGATGTCTGTATGCTGAACCTGGTTAATTACCAAAGGCGATGGTTGATGTATCGAGACATAATCGTATCCTACGTAACAATTATGGGCATCTTTGACAAATGGGTAATAATTCGAGGCAGCTGGCAATGAATCAAACATGCTGTCTGCTTGAAATGTAGCGCCATTGTCTATCGAATACATATAAGGAGCAACGCCACCACTTGCACGTATTTTAATACTACCTGTCGAATCGCCAAAGCAAGTATTTACATCCTGTACAAAAACAGTATCGATTTTCAACTGTGGCGGTTGATTTACAACTAATGTCGAACCTACTGCAGTACAATTATTTACATCACGAACAAAAATTGGATAAGTACCGGCATAAACGTCTACAGTAGAGCCGACCTGATAAGGGAACGAAGCCCCACTGTCAATCGAAAAATACAAAGGTGCTGTGCCGCCTGTGGCATTTACGTATATTGTACCTGTTTTTTGACCATAACAATTAACATCCGTACTTCTCTGCTCTGTTATGACAATGGAATCAGGCTGCGTAATAACTACAGAGTCGCCATAAACAAAACAACCGTGGTTATCGGTAACTTGAGGATAATAAACTCCAGCAGTCAAATTAGCAAAAGCGCTGTCCGTCTGTTGCGTATGTCCACTGTCAATTGAATATGAATAAGGAGCAGTGCCACCGCTTGCGTAAATGGCAATACTACCTGTTGCGTCGCCATAGCAACCTTCGACGTCTTGTTTTATAATCGAATTGATTACCAGCTTAGTTGGCTGATTTATAGTGACTTTATTATATGCTACTGTACAACCAGCCTGGTCTTTAACCATAGGTATAAAACTGCCAGCTGGCAGGCTGTCGAAAGAATTAAGCAGCTGGTATGTCTGTCCGCTGTCGATTGAGTAAAATAAAGTTGGTGTACCGCCATCTGCGAAGATTTCTATTCGTCCAGTAGAATCACCATAGCAAGTATTTACGTCTTTAACTTTTACGCTATCAATGACCAATTGCGGTGGTTGGGTAATATTTATCGTGTCAGGCCCAGCCATGCAGTCGTTTGAGTCTTTGACGTAAATAATGTATTGACCGGCAGGTAAGCTGTCGAATTTGTTATTCGCATAAAAATCAGACGCATTGTTGATAGAATAAGACAAAGGAGGGGTACCTCCAGAGGCGTAAATCTCTATTCTGCCAGTGGAGTCGCCATAGCAAGTTTGGACATCAAGTTTGTTCACTGAATTTATCACAAGCTCTGGCGGCTGCGTAATGGTTATAGTGTCAGTAGTATCGCGACATCCAGATTGGTCCTGGATAATGACAAAATACTGTCCGGCTGTAAGATTTGGGAAGTAAGAGTTGTTGGTAAAAGTATTTCCCGTGTCAATAGAGTATTCCAGAGGTTGGTTTCCGCCCGTGGCATTTATAGTAATTGAGCCTGAATTATCTCCGTAGCAAGTTGTAACGTCCTGTTTGTCATAACCTAAGTAAAGAATTTCATATTTTGGGTCAATACGGATTAAACCCTGGTCAAATAAGCAGCCAAGGTTATCTTTTACAATTACGTGATAAGCACCGGTGTCAAGGTTAGTGTAAAGAGTATCGCTGGTAAACGGACCAGACTGTCCATAAATTGAGTATGTAAAAGGTCCATTTCCGTCAGTGGCTTTAACAAGAATTTGCCCGTTATGGCTGTAAACGCATGGTTGAACATACTGAGTATCAAGTGTCACCGTAGGTGTTGGTGGTTCATAAATTTGTATTGCACCTGGTTCTAAATAGCAAGTATTTTCTGATTCGATTTTGATTAAATAAGACCCGCCGCTTAATGAGTCAAAAGTATAAGTAGTGTCGTTGGTATAAGGCGACCAATTTGTACCGCCGTCAATGCTATATCGATAAGGAGCAAATCCGCCGGAGATTGAAAGGTTTATGCTTCCATCGCCATAACCGCCGCATGTTACGTCAGTATGCGATGAGTCTTCGAGTCGAAAATCGACGATTTCCAATTTATCGATAGCAATATCGCATCTATCGCCAAGAGAAGAAGTATCATCGCTTGTGTAAGCTGATATTTGTATATAAACTGTGTCGTTTCCAGCAAAATTACCCAAACACATTAAAGCGTGTTCCCATTTTGGGCCATGATTTCCAATTATTCTGGTTAAAGTAGTCCAATTAGACGAATCAGTTGATATTTTAACCTCAAGATAATTAACATAATCGCCATACATGTAGTAATAGAACGAAAGCATTGGATTTTGAACAGAACTAAAATTAAAAATACCGACTAAACTTGCTTGTCTGGGAGGGTTCCAATTATCCGGATCCGCCTCGACATAAATATAATACTGCCCATCGTAAGCTGTGTCAGGACCTGTATATTGTGTGGGAGTAGAGCCATGCCAGCGTATCCAGTCTAAATCGTCGTGTGTAGATTGCTGCCAAACGCCAAAACCTGTTTCAAAGCTTGTTCGCTGCGGTAAAGT
>WFZV01000083.1 GCA_015489395.1 Bacteroidales bacterium | reverse complement strand
TTAAAAAAAGTTTGGGGCTATGAAAATTTTCGTCCATTGCAATATGAGATAATTTTGTCTGTAGCAGAGCATCGCAAGGATACATTAGGACTTTTGCCTACAGGTGGAGGGAAATCGATAATTTTTCAGGTCGCAGCTCTGGCAATGAACGGTATGGCTTTGGTTGTTACGCCATTGATTGCTTTGATGGAAGACCAGGTAGAAAACTTACAACGTCGGGGTGTCCCAGCTGTTGCAGTGCATTCTGGCCTTTCGCGTGAAGAAATTGAGCTGGAATTACAGCGTGCTGCTGATGGATATTATAAATTTTTGTACCTCTCACCTGAAAGGCTTGCTTCTGAGTCGTTTTTAAAACGTCTGCAGTTTTTCCAGATAAGTCTTTTGGTTGTCGATGAAGCGCACTGTATTTCGCAATGGGGATATGATTTTCGTCCATCATATTTAAAAATCGGTGAAATACGCGAATATTTGCCTGATGTGCCTGTCCTGGCACTTACTGCAAGCGCAACGCCGGCTGTTATCGAGGATATTCAAAAACATTTGAAATTCAAGGAGCCGAATGTGTTTAAAAAGAGCTTTGCACGTGATAATCTGGTTTATTGGGTTAAAAACACCCCGGATAAATTGGGCGCATTGCTACGGCTTTTGCGAAAAACCAGAGGTTCTGGAATTATTTATGTGCGAAGTCGCCGAAGAACTGAGGAATTAGCCTATTTCCTGAAGCAAAATGGCATTAGTGCAGATTTTTACCACGCAGGACTGCAATACAAAGAAAAAGAACGACGACAAAATGCCTGGAAACATGGCAAAATACAGGTTATTGTTGCCACAAATGCCTTTGGAATGGGCATAGATAAGCCAGATGTGCGGTTTGTTGTCCATACAGACTTGCCCGATTCCTTAGAGGCTTATTATCAAGAAGCTGGACGTGCTGGCCGTGACCAGAAAACAGCCTATGCAATTGTGTTTTACAACCTTGCAGATATCGAAAAATTGCGTCAAAGCGTACGAATTAATTTTCCACCCATTGATACTGTTCGCCGAATTTACGCAGCAATTTGTAATTATCTGCAATTGCCGATAGGCAGTGGTGTTGACGAGAGTTTCCCTATAAATTTGTACGAATTTATTTCTCGTTACAAGTTTAATTCTTACGTTGTATTGGCAAGTTTGCGGCTTTTGCAGCAGGAAGGCTATCTGGAATATACTGACGAGATTACCCAGTTGCCACGGCTAAAATTTTCAGCTTCCCGTGCTGATGTCTATAAGTTTCAAGTCGAAAACAAGATTTTTGATCCATTTATCAAAGCTTTATTACGAAAATATCCTGGAATTTTCGAGCGATTCGTGACTATCAACGAATTTTATCTGGCACGCATGTTTCACGTTAAAGTCGAACTTATTAGAAAATACATTTTAAAACTGCAGCAATTCGGCATTGTGGAATACCAACCATTTATCCGTGCCAATTTCATTTATTTTCCGCATGGCCGCTTACCTGAGAAAGACATTGTTTTCTCAAAAGAACATTATACTTTTCTCAAGCAGCGTTACATCGACCATATCGAATCAGTAATTGCTTACGTGGAAAATACTGACAAGTGCCGCCAGCAGATGATTTTAGAATATTTCGGCGAAACTGACTCAAAGCCTTGTGGAAAATGTGACGTATGTCGTGCAAAAATCCGGAAAAATAGCTAAATTTGAATAATTATTTAACCACAAAACCAGTAATTGTACGATAAATGAAGAAAATCGGCGATGCTTTTTACAATACCAACGAACTGTCCCATTTGCAGTATAGCAAAAATTTAAAGCCTGTTAGCTCTGTTATTCGTAAAATGCTCAAAGAACATGGATTTTACGACAAAATTATTGCTGCCAAAATTCAGAAATTTTGGCAGCAACTTGTTGGTTATCAAATTGCCCGTGCTACTGCAGAAATCAGATTAATCAACAAACGATTGTACATTAAAGTGCTTTCGCCATCTGCCCGCCAGGAGCTTTACATGAGACGTACACAGCTTTTGAACTTTATCCGTAAGTATATCGACTATCAGGAATTGGAGGACATTGTGATTTATTAATCGTTGAGAATGTGCAAGTTGTCTTTGCCTATTTCAGTTTTTTCGAACAAATCATCTTTGTAAGCAAATAAACCCGGTTGTCCGCCAGTGTGCCAGAACAGGATTGACGAGCCTTTAGGGAAATAGCCTTTTTCAAGCATATCGAGCATGCCGCCAAATGCCCGTCCAGTATAAACAGGGTCAAGTAAAATGCCTTCGTTTTCTGCCATTGTGTAAATTGCGTTTTTCTCAAGGTCCGTTACTATGCCGTAACCTGCAGAGTCATAGTCTTTTATGATATTAATGTCGTCTGAAGTGACAGTTATTGGCAATTCGAATTCGTCAATAGCGTATTTAGCTGTATTTAAAATGTGTTGCTCGAGAGATTTGTCTGGATACATGTTTTTATCAATCTCAATGCCAATGAGTTGGGCTTTGAGGTCAAAGAGCTTTTTGCCTATAATCATGCCTGTTTGTGTCCCGCCCGACGATGAAGCAAAAACAATATAGTCGATGTCAATGCCCAGCAATTCGATTTGTGTTTTAATTTCGTCAATTGCGTCGATGTAGCCCCAAATACCAATTTCGTTCGAGCCACCCATTGGAATAAAGTATGGGTTTTGTCCATAGCAATCTTTAAGTGCGCCTAAAACCCGCAATTGTTGTTCGTAAAGTTTGTTCCTGTCTATCCAGTGGACTTTAGCACCTAAAAACATATCGATAAGGAGATTTCCGTCGTATTGCTCAGGTTCAGGTTTAAAGAGCAGTAGATGGACATCTAAACCGTATTTTTTAGCTGCCGCAGCAGTTTGCCGGGCATGGTTGGATTGTGCTGCGCCGATGGTAACCACAGCTTTTGAATGTTTGTAAAGAGCATCAGCAATAAGATATTCCAATTTTCGTGTTTTATTTCCGCCAAAAGCCAGTCCAGTTAAATCATCTCGTTTGATAAAGAGCTGGTAACCAAGTTTTTTGCTTAAGTTTTCCAGTTTTGTCAGAGGAGTAGGGAAAAAGCCTAAAGTTACTTTATCAGGGTGTTTCATATTAAATCGTGCTTTTCAAAGTTTAAAGTCGAAAAGATTTAGGCAAATTTTGCGCCAAAATGGGCGGGCGGCTATGGTTTTACGATTCTTCAACATAAAAATTAATCAGTCTTAAAGCTTTAAACAAAATAAAATTTAAAAGTCATAGCGTTAGACTATTTAAACAGATTACAAAAAAACTTTCGATTTTAGTGTTAAAAAATTATATTTGAATCAAATCAAAATCCAAAATTCTTGAACTATGGAAGACAAATATGGAATCAAACAATCCCTTGAAAGACTTGGCATTAAACCAGAAAACATGGGAGCTTCAACCGGAACCCAATGGATAGAGACATCTGGCGACTGGATTGAATCTGTCTCACCCGCTGATGGTCAGGTAATTGCAAAGGTAAAAGAGACAACATGGGACGATTATCAGAAAGTTATCGAAAAAGCACAGGAAGCTTTTAAATACTGGCGTATGGTGCCAGCTCCAAAACGCGGTGAAATTGTCCGCCAAATAGCTCTTAAACTTCGCGAATACAAACAAGACCTTGGCAAACTGGTTTCTTACGAAATGGGTAAAATCTACCAGGAAGGCCTTGGCGAAGTACAGGAAATGATTGACATTGCTGACTTTGCAGTAGGTTTGTCCCGCCAGCTTTATGGGTTTACAATGCACTCTGAGCGTCCGCGTCACAGAATGTACGAACAATGGCATCCATTAGGACCTATTGGCGTGATTACTGCTTTCAACTTCCCGGTTGCAGTCTGGGCATGGAATGCAATGATTGCTCTTGTTGCTGGTGACACTGTTATTTGGGCGCCATCTTCTAAAGTACCGCTGTGTGCAATAGCTGTGCAAAATATCATGGCTGAAGTTTTGCGCGAAAACAATCTTCCTGAAGGCATTATAAACGTTATAATAGCCCGTTCACGTAATTTGGGCGATGACTTTGTAGCTGACAAACGCTTGCCTTTGATTTCATTTACCGGTTCTATTCCAGTAGGACGTCGTATTTCTACTATCGTTGCTAAGCGCCTTGGCCGTACAATCCTTGAATTGGGTGGTAACAACGCTATAATTATTTCACGTCATGCCAACTTAGACCTTGCTCTTCGTGCTGTTATTTTCGGTGCTGTCGGTACAACTGGCCAGCGTTGTACTACAACACGCCGTTTGATTATCGATAAAGAAGTTTATGACAAATTCGTGGATAAATTACTTAATGTTTACAAACAGCTTGATGCCCGTGTAGGTCATCCTTTAGACCCACAAACATTGGTCGGACCTATGATTGACCGTCAATCTGTTGAAACTTACCAGTGGGCTATTCAAGAAGCTTTGAAAGAAGGCGGAAATTTGGTTTACGGAAATCATGTTTACACCCCGGCAGATGGCAAAGAAATTTTCGCTACAGGTACTTATGTACGACCGACACTGATTGAAGCAGAAAATCATTACAAAATCGTACAGGAAGAGACATTCGCACCAATCCTGTACTTAATGAAATACAACACAATAGAAGAAGCAATTGCAATGCACAACGACGTACCACAAGGCTTGTCTTCGGCTATCTTCAGCGAGAACTTAATCGAAGTCGAAAAATTCCTGTCGCACGAAGGTTCTGACTGTGGCATTGCTAACGTCAATATTGGTACTTCAGGTGCAGAAATTGGCGGAGCATTTGGCGGTGAAAAAGACACAGGCGGTGGACGTGAAGCTGGTTCTGACGCCTGGAAAGCTTACATGCGCCGTCAGACAAATACAATCAACTGGAGCTATGATATGCCGTTAGCACAGGGAATCAAGTTTGACGTCTAAAAGACTGCTATTCGACAAATAACGGCTAAGTGAAACGAAATACGGCTGCCAGACATTTGGCAGCCGTATTTTTTGCGAAGAAGCCTGTTTTGGGCAAATATTGTACGCTCGGTTTTTTATTTTATACGTTTTTTTGCGATAAAAAATTTTTTTACAAAAAGCTTTTCAAATAAACGCACTTTGTAATGCGCGGTGTACGAAAAAGTTACAGCATATAAGTAAAATTAGGAATTATCGTCGTTAGTCTGGTCGTCGTTGAGATTTATTTCAAAATCATCGTCATTTGAGTCTTCCTGGTCAGAGTTTTTTTCTGCTTTGCCTAAAGATTTACGCATTTCAGTGTCGGCTTCGATGTTCTGTAGTTTGTAATATTCTTCGACTGTGATTTTACCGTCTAAAAATGCAGCAGCCATGGCTTTTTTGACTTTTTCTTCGGCTTTAATAAGCTCAGCCTTTGCACGTTCCGACTCGGCTTTAGCTTGTTCGACCAATAGTTCTGCACGTACGTCTTTGCCCACCTGGATGTCAGAAACGTCAATGGACAATACTTCAAAAGCAGAATCTTCGTCTAATTTTTTTTGTTCAACGCGGTCAGCCAATTCGTACGGGCTTTGTAAAATATCGTAATGACTTTTAGCTAAACCGATTTCTGTAGCCAGAGCTTCTTCGATACGGGCTAAAATTGTACGTTCTTCGGGAGCGCCGATTATTTCTTTTAATTTAGCGCGAAGGGTAACTTTTACTTTCATAATCAGTTCTACGCCATCACGGGCAATGCCACGTACACCGTCACTTTCGACGATTCGTGGAATAATGGCTTTGTTGACGATTTCAATTACATCATAGCCAGCCAGGTCGATATTTGCCACGTCGTTAAAGTCAAAGTCTTTAAGTCCAGCTTTTTTGGCTGCTATGTATGCCTCGATAGTTTTTTCGATATTACCGCCAGCCAGATAATGTTGAACCAGATCATCGAGGTTAATTTCAAAACCAGAGTTTTTAGCAGCTAATTTAGCTTTGATAACTCTCACTACATCAACGCCAGCCAGGTATAATTGCGATAATTCGTCGATATCTGTCTGGATACCACCATTTTTTGCAATTAAAAGAGCTTCCATAATGTGTGGCAAATCAACTTTTGCCAGATGGTATTTAACCAGCTTTTCAAATGTAATTTTCTCTAAATTAGCGTTTTTTGCTTCAATAAGCGCATCGACAACTTTATCTAGATCAACGTCAGCCAGATAAGCATCGCCAAGCTCCATAAGCGAAAGGTCAACGCCCGCAGAGTGAGCTTTAATCATTAACTCTAAAACTTTGTCCACAGGCACACTTTTCCAGATCAAATTAATGATTTTATGCATTGGAATGTCCTTAACTCCAGCTACTTTAGCCCTGATCCAGATTCCCAATGGCAGCAATTTATTGAAAAAATAATATCCAAGAGCAAAAGCTCCTACTATCAATACAACGACTGCAGCATATTCTAAAATTAGTACAGTTGTGTTGGTTTGGTTTTGTGCTGGAGCCTGGTAATAATGCCGTGCGATTTGTTGGTCTGCGTATGGAAGTGTGTCTAATGATGATAATGATTCAAGATTCATATCGTCGCCACCGCCACAAGATGTTATAAACAAAGCAAATAGCGAAATTATAATAGCTGCAAGCTTAAATCCCCCTATTTTAGTTTTAATCCTCATAGAAAAACAATTGTGAAGTTTTGTTTACAAAATTATAAGAAATTTTTAAAAATCAATGAGTTTCTTAATGTTTATTTGCTGGTACTGGTCCATTTTTAGTAATTAAAATTACAAAAGCTCCTTTTACACCCAGGTTTCTAATCTGTGTTTTAATTTGTTTAGCTGTATTCAAGTCTTTTGCTGGTATGTAATAAACGTATTTTCCGTTTGACACGAGGTAATGAATGTTGTAATTGAGAATGTTTTTGTAAGTTTTTGCAAGCTGGCTGGAACTCAGCTTTTTCGAATATAATCCTATTTGAACGCCGTATTTCGACGAGTTGTCGTATGTTGCTTTTTTGTTGACAGCGGGTTGCTTTTTAGTTAGTTTTTGCCTGTGATAAGTTGCAACTGGTTTTCCGTTGGAAAACTTGACAATTTTAGTGTTGATATGCCATTTGTGATAAATTTCGTTAGCAGCCTGGTTGGCAGCAGCAAAAGTTTTGTATCGTCCTGCGTAAAAGTGTTTTAGATGAGAATTGCAGAATTTGAAAAAGCTCAGCGGTAGATAATTTTTCCAGGCTGTTGGTACTAAATCTGCTGGTTGGTTACCAAGATCAATACGGTAAAATGTTCCTCGTTCGTAGACGGCGGTTGGCTTTGCCTGGTTGATAGTGTATTGGTAAAGGGTACTGCAAAGTGTTACTCTTTTGCGTTTGGGCTGTATTTGGGGTTTGGTCGGATTTGTGATTTTTTGTTTTTGGGTTTTCTGGGTAGTAAGGTTTTGCGTCTTTGTTGAGTATTGCAGTACGTACGAAGGAGTTGAGATTAAGTTGAGGTTCGCAAAGTTCTTGTCTAATTTGGAATTATCGAAATAGCCCAGGGATCTCTGGCACAATACAACAGCATCTGCAAGTAAAGTAGCTGCAAGCCAATATTTATCAGTAGAAGTAAACTGACCGCTTGTTGCTGGTGAGTTTGCGTTAAAATAGGATAATATGTTGTCAGCGTGCTGTCTTAGTTGTTTAGCTTGTACAATGGTTTGGCTGTCGATTAATGTATTATCGTTTGTGATGTAGTAATCCAGCAGGGTGTTGTACAAAGTATAATATTTTTCTGCCAGACTGGTGTAAAGATTATTTTTTAGAAACTGTGAGAGATTGGGTTGATTTAGTTCATTTTCTAATTGTTTTATTTCTCCAGTTAGATTTGTAATGTTTTGTAAACCAGTCAGGTCAGCTGGTATGAGATATTTTTTATAGAGTGCAATTTGTGGTGCAACGCTTTGTTTTACTTTGTATTTGTTAGCAATAATCGTCAGTTCAGCAGGATTGTTTGTTATTACGCTTGTTATCAAATCGTAATAAAAATTTGTGACCTGTTTTTGTTTAAAGCAGATTTGTTTTGCGTTATCTAATTTTTGTTTGCCTTTGAGAGTTTTATCTTTTGCCTGAAGAAGGGTGATATTGTGGTTGAGTTTTATTAGTTTTCTGGTAATTGTGTCAATAACTGCGATTCGAAATTTAAAGTTAGGCTGATTTTGCTTTTTAGGAAGCTCAACGCTAACCAATTGTGCTTGCTTGTTTTTTAGAATTTTATCGTTTAAATTTTTATAACCCTGACGGCAGAAATTAAGCGAATATGTCATGTATTTTGCATAATTCAGTGAATCATTTACTGCTTTTCGTCTAATTTTTCTGATTTTTCTTTTGCTTAAATAGCCCTGTCCCTGGTGAACAATAGCCATTAAACTATCGTAACTTTTCTTATATTTTTGTGCTAAAGTGTAATTTTGTTTCGAGTCTTTAAATTGTTTTTTAATTGTGTTAATTTGTTGGCTAAATTCAATGAATAGATTTTTGTGATTATCGATAAATTTTAAATCCGGGTAAAAGCTATTGTTTTTCGGCACAGTAGCAGCTTTAGCGTGAGCATTAAAGGTGTTTTTTTGTGGCGTTTGTCCAATCGCAAAAACGATAAAGGCAATTGTGAAAATTAATGTAATACCAGGCTTTTTCATAACGATTAAGGTTTCTTGATTGGTTTTTTTGATAAAAATAACAAAACAAATTTAAATTTTTTCATAACTTTGACCGAAAATTTTTAAATTTTTCATCTATGGCAAAAAAAGAACAGTCTGAACAGCAACAAAATACCAACGAACAGAAACTAAAAGCCCTTAAGGCGACATTAGCCCAAATCGAAAAAGAATACGGCAAAGGCGCTGTTATGCGCCTTGGCGAGGTCGTCCATGAGCATATACCTGTTATCCCTTCTGGTTCAATAAGTTTGGATTACGCTTTAGGCGTTGGTGGTTATCCTCGCGGTAGAATAATCGAAATTTACGGACCTGAATCTTCTGGTAAAACTACTTTAGCCATTCATGCTATTGCAGAGGCTCAAAAACAGGGTGGCATCGCTGCTTTTATTGATGCTGAACATGCTTTTGACCGTTTTTATGCGAAAAATTTAGGCGTCGACATTGACAATTTGTTAGTTTCGCAACCTGATTATGGCGAACAAGCCCTTGAAATTGCTGAGCAACTTATCCGGTCAAATGCCATTGACATTGTAGTTATTGACTCTGTGGCAGCGCTTACACCCAAAGCTGAAATCGAAGGCGATATGGGCGACGCCAAAATGGGACTGCAAGCCCGCCTTATGTCACAGGCTTTGCGTAAACTCACTGCTGTTATTGGCCGTACTCAGACAACAGTGATTTTTATTAACCAATTACGCGAAAAAATTGGCGTAATGTTCGGCAACCCAGAAACTACTACAGGCGGTAATGCTTTGAAATTTTATGCCTCGGTCCGTCTGGATGTTCGAAAAATCGGACAGATAAAAGAAGGCGATGAAATTGTCGGACACCGCGTTCGTGTCAAGGTCGTTAAAAACAAAGTCGCTCCGCCGTTCCGTAAAGCTGAATTTGACATTATGTTCGGCAAAGGCATTTCCAAAGAAGGCGAAGTTTTAGACCTGGCTACTGAACTGGGTATTATCAAAAAAAGCGGCTCGTGGTATAGCTATGGCGACGTAAAATTGGCTCAGGGTCGCGAAAATGCTAAAAAAGTTATTGCCGATAACCCTGAACTTTTCGAAGAATTACGTCAGAAAGTCGTTGAAAAACTCAGCCAGGGCGAAAAAATAGATGAATAAAGCTTTATGGCTAAAGATTTTAACCGCGACAAAAATATTATCATATTAGGCATTGAATCTTCTTGCGATGATACTTCCGCAGCTGTTATACGCGACGGCTATTTACTTTCCAATGTTATTGCCAATCAAAAAGTCCACGAAGCCTACGGCGGCGTGGTGCCGGAATTGGCATCACGCGCTCATCAACAAAATATCGTGCCAGTAGTCGATTTTGCCTTAAAACAGGCACAAATTGACCGGCGAGAAATTTCTGCAATTGCTTTTACACGTGGTCCTGGACTTATTGGCTCATTGCTGGTTGGTGTTACGTTTGCTAAAGCAATGGCTCTGGCTTTGAATATACCGGTTATCGACGTCAACCACATGAAAGGCCATGTATTTGCACATTTTATCCGTGAACCCGGCGATACCCGTCCATTACCTCAATTTCCGTTTTTGCATCTTACTGTCTCTGGAGGGCATACGCAAATTGTGCTGGTACGTGATGTTTTTGATTTAGAAGTTTTAGGCGAAACTATCGACGATGCTGCAGGTGAGGCGTTTGATAAAAGCGCAAAAATAATGGGACTGGGTTATCCCGGCGGGCCTGTAATTGACAAATTAGCTCAGCAGGGCAATCCCGACGCATTTCATTTTCCAATGCCAAAAGTACAGGGCTTGAACTTTAGTTTTAGTGGACTAAAAACTTCGTTTTTGTACCTGGTGCGTGACAAACTCAAGCAAGACCCGCAGTTTATCGAAAAAAACAAGGCTGATCTGGCTGCGTCGTTGCAAAAAACGATTATTGACTTTCTTCTGGCAAAATTACGACGTGCTGTACGAGAAACCGGTATAAAGCGGGTAGCCATTGGTGGCGGCGTAGCTGCCAATAGCGAGCTACGCCGCCGCCTCGCTCAAATAGGCGAAAAATACGGCTGGACTGTTTATATACCGCCTCGTAAATTTACCACGGACAATGCCGCAATGATCGCAATTATCGGCTATTACAAGTATTTGCGCGGGGAATTTGCTTCGCAGGATATTGCGCCGATTGCACGATGGAAGCTTTAATTTCGCTAATTTTGCTATTTCTGTGCCGTGGTTTGGCTTTTAGAGCCTGGAAATGGCGATATCAACGACGAGGGCGGGCAAAGCCCGCCCTCGTCGCTTTTAGATTAGCTTTAATCTGCTGATTTACAGTTTATCTGTTTGCTATTTTAGTGCGTCAATCCCTGAAATTTTGCGAAAATTAATTATTTATCGCACAGAAGCAAGGATGAACGTACTAAAAATGAGCTTCAGACCCAGTAAACGTATTTTCAAACAGTTCGATAAAACGTTGTATTTACTGGCGCTGTGCCGGAGTAAACGTGTAAATCTACTGTTACTCAGACAGTTATTTTTCAGCAGCTTTGAGAAATTCTTGCATCAATGCTTCACTCATGCCCATTGACGAGAAACCGCCGTCGTGATACAGGTTTTGCATTGTAACTTTACGAGTCAAGTCGCTAAACAACGTTACCACGTAATTAGCAAGGTCATCGCTGTCAGCATTACCCAAAGGCGACAGTTTATCTGCGTAATTGTAAAATACGTCAAAGCCTTCGATTCCCTGTCCAGCTGTCGTTGGGGTAGGCGACTGCGAAACAGTATTAACGCGTACTTTTTTAGCTTTGCCATAGTAATACCCCCAGCTGCGAGCAATTGATTCCAAAAGAGCCTTAGCGTCAGCCATATCATTGTATTTATCGAATGTACGTTGGGCGGCAATGTAAGTTATTGCAACTATCGAACCCCATTCGTTCATAGCGTCGAGACGGTAAGCTGTTTGTATCATTTTGTGGAATGAAACGGCTGAAATATCTAAAGTTTTCATGTAAAAATCGTATTTAACGTCAGTGTAAGGCCGGTTTTTACGTATATTGAGCGACATACCTATGGAGTGCAGGACGAAATCGATTTTGCCGCCCAGAACTTCCATAGATTTTTTGAATACATTTTCCAGGTCTTCGACGTTGGTAGCATCTGCAGCAATAAGTTCGGCGTTAAGTTTTTGGCTAAGCTCTTTAACCTGTCCAAATCTGATAGCCATTGCTGTATTTGATAATGTAATTTGTGCGCCTTCTTCGACGACACGTTCGGCAATGCGCCATGCCATTGATTTTTCGTCAAGGGCGCCGAATATAATGCCACGTTTGCCTTTTAGTAAATTGTACATGGTTTTTGATTTTTAAATTTTGGTACGAAAAAAACATAAATTAGTTAAAATTACAAAACTATTCGACATAGATTTAGAAAAATTTTGCTTTACGCCTTTGATAACTGCTGTATTATCAGATAGTTGTGTGGTTTTACGTTTTTTGTGAATGTTTAAATGTTTAAAAACTTTGAAAATTCCAGCAATTTAACAAGTTTGGTGTATTTTTGTACGAAAAAAGACTTTTATGTCTGAAAATAAAACAGTATCAGCAACGACTTTAGGTTGTAAGCTCAATTTTGCAGAGACATCGGCAATTTTACAGCAATTTGTCGAGAACGGTTATCAGGTCGTACCCTGGGGACAGGAGGCTGACGTTGTAATTGTAAATACCTGTACTGTCACTTCACAGGCTGATAAAAAGTCGAAAAAAACTATTCATAAAGCCACACGTCTGGGCAAGCGGGTAGTTGTGATTGGCTGTTCGGCACAGCTGAAAGCACAGGAATATGCCAAAATTCCTGGTGTTGAGCTGGTTTTAGGTGCAAAAGACAAATTTCGTGTCTATCAACTGCTCCACAGTCCGCACGATAAGCTTTATCATTCTGAGATACAGCAAATTACCGACTTTAACCATGCTTATTCGTCCATAGGACGTACACGCAGTTTTCTGAAAGTCCAGGACGGATGCGATTATAAATGTTCGTATTGCATTATACCTAAAGCACGCGGCAAAAGTAGAAATGCGCCAATAGCCCAGTTGGTCGAAGACGCTAAAAAAATCGTGCAAGCAGGTTATAAGGAAATCGTGCTGACAGGGGTAAACATTGGCGATTTTGGCCGCAGTACTGGCGAGAAATTTATTGATTTACTTTACGCTCTGGAAAAAAACGTACCAGTCCCACGTATCAGAATTTCGTCTGTTGAACCGGAATTGCTAAATGACCAGATAATCGAATTAGTTGCCCGGAGCCGAAAGTTTTTGCCACATTTTCATATACCTTTACAAAGCGGCAGTGACCGGATTTTACGATTAATGCGGCGTCGTTATAATACACGGCTTTTTGAACAAAGAATCAGACGGATAAAATCGCTTATACCAGATGCTTTTATAGGCATTGACGTAATTGTGGGATTTCCTGGCGAAACAGATGAGGATTTTCGACAAACTTATCAATTCCTCGAATCCTTGCCGTTTTCGTATTTACATATTTTCCCGTATTCTGATCGTCCGGGTACAGATGCCAGTCGCCTGCCTGATAAAGTGCCTTATGACAAAAAACGTGAACGCGAGCAGCTTTTACAGCAGCTTTCATCAAAAAAACACAGACAATTTTACGAACAACACCTGAACAATACTTATAACGTACTGTTCGAAGCCCGTAACCGTGAACAGAAAATTTTAGGTTTTACTGACAATTACATAAAGGTAGAGATCGACTATTCTGCGGATTTGGTAAACCAAATCCGCAAAGTCAAACTTCTAAAAATCGACGATGAAACAGGTAACGTAATTGGTGAAATTATTGATTAATTATCCTGGGTAAAAGCGATTTTGCCCATGCTCCGATTTTTTCATAAACCGGTTTTTTAAACCAGATCATATTTTCGACTATTTCGTCAATTTCAGCCCATCGCCAATTAACAAATTCAGGACTTTCAGCACGGGACATATCTGGAGTGACGTTGTCGTCTTTTGTTTTGAACAAAAACCACTTTTGAGACTGTCCGCGAGACCACCCGCGAGGACGATTGCCTTTTGGAAATTCATAGGTAAGCCATTCTGGATATTCTGAAACCAGAATCAGGTCATTTTGCGGGTCAATACCTGTTTCTTCCAGAATTTCACGATAAATACTTCTAATCGGGTCTTCGTCATATTCAACTCCGCCCTGAGGAAATTGCCAGGCATTTTTTGTGTCACTACGTTCAAAAGCTAAAACCTGTCCTTTTGAATTAACGATAACAGCTGCAGCATTTGCCCTAAAAAAGTCGAATGGAAACTTCTCGTCCATCTGAAAAATTTTTTTTGTTTGAAAAACACAAGCCGCTAATTTAAACAGATTTGTTTAAATAAAAAATTT
>WFZV01000082.1 GCA_015489395.1 Bacteroidales bacterium | reverse complement strand
ATTCTACGATACTATAAAGAGCATCAAACCCGTCGTTAAAACTACGACCAGCTAAACACCTCTTAAGATTATAGGCTGAATAAAAATTGGGTGTACTGAGTAACATTACCCCTGTGTCTGACAAAACCCTGTGAATTTCTGACAAAGTAAAAAATGGATTTACATACAAATGTTCAAAAACTTCACTAAAATGCACATAATCAAAGCTTTTATCTTCAAAAGGAAATCTATCTTTCTGAATATCGACTTTATGAACATCTAACTGGTAATAATCGATAATTTTTTTGCCAATTTCAGGATTTAAATCTAATGACGTAATTTCATAACCGAACTTTTTAGCCAAAACAGTAAAAACAAAAGGTGCAGCTCCAACTTCTAAAATCCTTTTTGATGGCGAATACTTTTCAAGCAACAGCAATTCAAACAGATACCTGAAAGCTGTCGAAATCACAAAATTCTTAAACTTCTTACCTGTGATTTTTTCAAATTCCAGCTGAGTTTCATACAAAACATGTAAATATGTATCCCTGTCAATCATTAATATTCCCCATTTTCAAATCGTCCATGGCAATGCTTGTATTTTTTACCACTACCACAAGGACAGGGATCATTACGACCTACTTTTTTTACCTTTCTAACTGTCCCGCCGCCCTTTTTTGCAGCTTCTTTACCTGCTTTGTTGGCGTCTTGTTTCTGGAAATTCAACTGCTGAAAATTAAACCTTGGTTTTTGGCGTTGGGCTGGTCTGTCAGCAGCCTTGGGTTCGTATAGCTCAGCCCTTAATAGTGTCGAAACAACCTCACGGCTGCTTCGCTCCAACATCTGCTTAAACAGGTCATAAGCTTCGATTTTATAAACAATCAATGGGTCTTTTTGCTCGTAACTTGCAGTATGCACAGCTTCTTTCAGTGCGTCTAATTCTCGTAAATGGTCTTTCCATGCCTCGTCAATTGCCACTAACAGGACAGTTTTTTCAATATCCTTGATAACCTGCTGACCTTCAGTCTTATAGGCTTGCTCTAAATTTGAGCGAATATTGAAAATACGCTTGCCATCACTGACAGGTATTGCAATGTGTGTATATTGATGCGAATATTTTTCGTAAATTTCCTTGATAAATGGCCAGACTTTTTTTCTAATAGTCTCCATTTTTTCTTCAAAGCGCTGAATAACAGCATCGTACACGCGTTTAACAATATCGTCTTTGTCCAAACGCAATAGTTCGTGTTGCGAAATCGGAGGCTCAATCTGAAACAGGGTGTAAATCTCTAATTTAAAGCCTTCGTAATCGCCGTTTTCCTGGTAATATTCGACCATAAATTCGATAAGTTCGTGAATCATACGCGAAATTTCCACATCCAGACGTTCTCCAAATAAAGCATGACGACGTCGTTTGTAAATAATATCTCGCTGGGTATTCATTACGTCGTCGTATTCCAAAAGCCTTTTACGTATTCCGTAGTTGTTTTCCTCGACTTTTTTCTGCGCTCTTTCGATAGATTTTGTAATCATTGGGTGCTGGATAACCTCACCTTCCTGGATATTAAGCAGGTCCATAACTTTTGCGATACGTTCAGAACCGAAAAGACGCAACAGGTCATCCTCTAATGAAACGAAAAATTGTGAAGTACCTGGGTCACCTTGACGGCCGGAACGTCCACGCAGCTGTCTGTCTATACGGCGGCTTTCGTGTCGTTCGCTACCAATAATAGCCAGACCTCCAGCTTCTTTGACCTTAGGGTGCAATTTTATATCAGTTCCACGGCCAGCCATGTTTGTAGCGATAGTAACAGCACCGGGTTGTCCTGCTTTTGCAATAATTTCAGCTTCTCGTGCGTGGTGTTTAGCGTTCAAAACCTGGTGTTTGATACCACGTCGTTTAAGCATACGGCTAAGTTGTTCGCTTACTTCCACGGATGTAGTACCGACCAACACTGCCCTGCCCTGCTTTATGAGTCGTTCGACTTCTTCGATAATTGCTTTATATTTTTCACGTTTTGTACGGAAAATAAGGTCGTTTTTGTCCTCGCGGATAACGGGCTTGTTTGTAGGTATAACAACAACTTCTAATTTGTAAATATCCCAGAATTCCTGTGCTTCTGTCTCGGCTGTACCGGTCATTCCAGCCAATTTCTTGTACATTCTAAAATAGTTCTGCAGGGTAATTGTAGCGTATGTCTGTGTAGTAGCTTCGATTTTAACGTTTTCCTTAGCTTCCAGAGCCTGGTGTAATCCGTCAGAGTAACGACGTCCTTCCATTATACGGCCAGTGTGTTCGTCCACGATTTTAACCTGTCCGTCCATTACCACGTAATCCACGTCACGCTCGAACATTGAATAAGCCTTGAGTAAGTTATGGATAACGTGGAGTTTTTCGGATTTCTCAGTAAACTCGCGCATTAAGCGGGCCTTGGCATCGCGTTTTTGTTGTTCGTTGAGATTCGGGTCATTCTCGATTTTAGCCACTTCAGTACCCAGGTCAGGTAAAACGAAAAGTTTAGGGTCTTCTGCTTGTCCAGTAATAAGGTCAACGCCTTTGTCGGTAAGTTCGACAGAATTAAGTTTTTCGTCGATAACAAAGTACAGTTCCTCGGTAATTTCAGGCATTCGCTTAGCGTTCTCTTGCAGATAGAAGTTTTCAGTTTTTTGCAAAAGCGATTTAACGCCTTTTTCGCTAAGGAATTTGATTAAAGCCCGGTTTTTAGGCAAACCTTTGTATGCACGCAGAAGCAGAACTCCAGCTTCGTCGTATTTACCTTCTTTGTAAAGTTTTTTAGCCTGAGCAACAAGTTGTGCCACAAGGCGTTTTTGTGCTTCGTAGAGTTTGACGACTTTAGGTTTAAGTTCACGGTAAAGTTCTTCGTCGCGGGTTTTGCCGACTGGACCTGAGATAATAAGCGGAGTACGTGCTTCGTCGATTAAAACAGAATCAATCTCGTCCACGATAGCGTAGTTATGTCCACGTTGCACCATTTCCTCCGGGTCAATGACCATGTTATCGCGCAAGTAGTCAAAGCCGAATTCATTGTTTGTTCCGTAGGTAATGTCGGCCTGGTAAGCTTTTTTTCTGCCTTCGCTATGAGGTTCGTATTTATCAATGCAATCGACAGATAATTGGTTAAATTCGTAAATAGGTCCCATCCATTCCTGGTCGCGTTTAGCCAGGTAATCGTTAACAGTAACTAAATGAACGCCACGCCCAGGCAGAGCGTTAAGGAAAAGCGGCAAAGTTGCTACCAGAGTTTTTCCTTCACCTGTAGCCATTTCAGCGATTTTGCCCTGATGCAGTACAATTCCACCCATTAGTTGCACGTCGAAATGCACCATATCCCAGACAATCTCGTGTCCGCCAGCCAACCAGCGGTTTTTGTAAACAGCCTTATCTCCTCGTATTTCAACGTAATTTTTATTAGGGTCAGCAGCCAATTTTTTGTCAAATTCTGTAGCAGTAACGACCAGTTCCTCATTTTCTTTAAATCGTCTTGCTGTCTCCTTGACAATAGCGAATGCCAAAGGCAAGATTTCGTTAAGTGTATCTTCGATTTTTTGATCGACTTTTTTCTCTAATTTTTCGATTTCTTTGTAAAGCTTTTCTTTCTGGTTTAAAGGTGTTTGCTCAGATTCAGCCTGCTGTTTAAGTTCTTCGATATGTTTTTCGTCGTCTTTAATTCTATCCTTGATAAGTTGACGCAACTGTTGTGTTTTCTGGCGGAGTTCGTCGTTGCTAAGGTCGTGAAGTTTTTCGTATTCTTCGTTAATCTGGGCTACTATAGGCAATAATGCCTTAATGTCTTTTTCGTGTTTGTCGCCAAATATGGTTTTTAAGATTTTTTCTAAAACAGCCATTTTCTTAGTTTTTTTTCATGCAATTGACAAAAATAACTT
>WFZV01000081.1 GCA_015489395.1 Bacteroidales bacterium | reverse complement strand
GTCTAAATCATTAAAAATCAACGTAAAACATGCAAAAAATCCTTATCATAAACGGACCAAATCTTAATCTTTTAGGCATAAGAGAGCCAGAAATTTACGGTAATACCTCATTCGAAACCTTTTTCCAAACCCTTACGAAAAAATTTCCTCAATTCGATTTATACTACTTCCAGTCAAATAGCGAAGGTGCTATTATTGACCAGCTCCACAAAGCTTTTGAACAAAACTTTGACGGAATCATCATAAATCCAGGAGCTTATTCGCATTATTCTTATGCTATACGCGATGCTATCAAAAGTATACAAATACCTGTGATTGAAGTCCATATCTCAAATATTTTAAATCGTGAAAGCTTTAGACAACAGTCTGTTACTGCTGCTGCCTGCATTGGTACTATTTCCGGCTTTGGCTTAAAATCTTACGAATTAGCACTTTATTACTTTCAAAACCTTTAATTCAAACACTGCGAAATGAACATGCTGCATGATATTTCTGGTAAATATACTTTTAAAGAAATTGATAAACAAACTGGGTTTGGCAACGAATACATTTTAAAAATCAAAAAAACAGAGCAAAACAAATACGTTTTCGAATTCAATATGTCAACTTTTGGCGAATTCGGAAAGATGGGCGAAACATGGAAAGGTACAGGCATAGCCCGTGGTGACCACGTGGCCCTTATCATCGAAGAACATATAAACTGGATTGAAGAACAAGACCATGAACAACGAATTGAAAGTAACGAAAAAGTCAAAAATGCCCTGCCTATCGAACTATTCCCTTTTAATGACGATGTTGTTATTTTTCACAAAAAAATCGATAAAATCATAACTCTGAAAAAAACTAACAGTGCAAAAAATTCTAAATCTGGTCAATAAACTCTTTTATCATATTCATGCAGCTTTCCAGACGATTCAAATTTGACTCTAATTGACGAATATCTATCTTGCGACGAACATCAAAATTAACCAAATCCTGCTGATCATTTAACCCAACATTCAAAGACTGTCCAAACGTCGTAAAATAAAACTTATCATTACCCGAACACAAATGCGAATATTTTATAATCATTGGACCAAAATTCTCAATCCTTGCTGCTAAATCTTCGCTACTTGCTAATACCTTAAAATCCTGACTCAAATTAACTGGCAGTTCCAATAATCCCTGCTTTGCTTTTATTGCTTCCAAATCCGCTGACTTTGGATAAACACCAAATTCCGGCACAGCACTTCTTAATTCAACATTAATAAAAACCCCGGCAAACGCAAAAAACTGACGACTATCGCTTCCGCCTTTACTACCCGCAGCTAAATACACAAACAAACTCCTAAAACCTTCAATATACCCAACCAGCCCATTTCGAACAGTTAAATTTATAAAATCCGATACAAAATTCGACTTGCGAAACACCTCATAATCAAGCTTAAACTGCGGATAAAAAGTCCAGGTGGGATAAAAATCTTCAACGATTATGTTTATAGCACGCTGGTTCAACCTTAAATTTACTGATTTCAATGCAGTCTGAACATAAATCCAGAACGAACCCAAAACTAACAACGGAATAATTATGTAAAGCCAAAAACGTTGACTCTTAAAACCTAAAAAAATCGAGCTTACAATGACCAACACTAAAAAAACAGCACCCCAAAACACCTGCCATAAATAATAACTTTTCAAGCTTTTGCGTTGTTGCTCTATTTTCTTTAAAACCTCAAACTTATCCATAAAACACTGATTTACAAAAGGTTTAAATTCTTTTCATAAGCTTCAAGTGTATTTTGCAACAATGCTGCTACTGTCATTTGCCCAACACCACCCGGAACCGGTGTTATCCACGAAGCTTTTTCTTTTACAGCCTCAAAATCTACGTCGCCAACCAGGCGATAACCGGACTTTTTAAACGGATCAGGAATTGAATTAATACCAACATCTACTACTATTGCACCCGACTTTACCATATCAGCTTTGACAAAATGCGGCTTGCCTATCGCAGCAATCAAAACATCAGCCTGTGCAGCGATCTGCTTTAAATTCTGCGTTTTGCTATGGCAAACCGTAACCGTAGCATTCGCCCATTGCCGCTTTTGCAACAACATCATAGCCAATGGCTTTCCTACTATATTGCTACGACCAAGTATGACAACATGCAGACCGGCAAGGTTAATGTTCATCAAACGGAACATTTCAATAATGCCTTTAGGAGTAGCAGGCGCAAGAGCTGGCAAGCCCAGCATAATCTTACCTAAATTGAGCGGATGAAAACCATCCACGTCTTTGTCCGGGTCGATATTCTCAATAATTTTATTAGCATCGATATGGGCTGGTAATGGCATTTGTACAATAAAACCATCGATATTTTTATCAGCATTAAGACTGTGAATCTGTGCGATAAGTTCTGATTCTGTTGTCTCGTCAATCATTTTTATGTCCATCGACTTTATTCCTACTTCCTGACAGGCTTTCATCTTATTACGGACATAAGCAGCAGAAGCCGGGTCTTCGCCGACCATAACAACTGCCAGAGTAGGCGGACGCAGTCCCTTGCTCGTGTAATATTGGATTTTTTGCGCAATTTCTGCTTTTATTTGACTGGCTAAAGATTTGCCGTCAATTACTGACATAGAATTTTGTATTTTTTACCTGGCGAAATGTAATTAAAATTTTATTAACGATAAAGATTTTTTGGATAAAACACAACAATGATTTACATAAAATCAATATTTCTAACGTTAAAACCTATTCAGTACGATATTTCTGTAAATCGTCGATATTATTTTGCGTAAAGCTCAGGCAAATTTGCGAAAAATATTAATTCTCGGACCAATTAACAAGCTTTTGTTTTGCTTAAAACCAATTTATTATAGCTTATGAATCAAGTGATTGTGCGATCAAACGGCAGCCATAAAAGCTCGCTCAGTTCAAACAAGGTTTATGGCGATTAACTTTATAAATCGCAAAAAAAATACGGCTGGCCAAATTGGCCAGCCGTATTTCGCCTGATTTACAGTCTAAAGTTTGTGTTTATACTGACAGACCAGCTACTAATTTTTGAATATTAACCGGTCATTTTCAACGTCGATAATAATTGGCTGTTTACGATCGACTTCGTCTGCAATAATCTTCTTAGCTAATTCGTTCAAAATTTCACGCTGCATTACGCGGCGGATTGGTCTTGCACCAAATACCGGGTCATATCCAACACGAGCGACCCAATCAACAGCTGCCTCAGTCATTGTTGCTTCAATACCTTGCTCTTTGAGACGCTCTTGTATGCGTTTGAACTGGAGACGTACGATTTCGCGTACTTGCTCTTTTGTCAATGGTTTGAACATGATTATTTCGTCAACGCGGTTGATAAACTCCGGTGGCAGTGTACTCTTAAGTAAGTCCAGAACACGGTCTTCTGTTTCCTGCAAAACTTGCTCGCGATTGTCATCACGCAAACGCTTAATTGCATCCAGGATAATGTGCGAACCAAGGTTAGAGGTCATTATGATGATTGTGTTTTTGAAATCTACAGTACGGCCTTTGTTATCGGTCAAGCGTCCATCGTCTAAAACCTGAAGCAAAATGTTGAATACATCTTTATGAGCTTTTTCTATTTCGTCTAACAAAATCACTGAGTATGGACGACGGCGTACTGCTTCGGTCAGCTGTCCGCCTTCTTCATAGCCAACATATCCCGGAGGAGCGCCAATTAACCGCGATACGCTATGCCGTTCTTGATATTCGGACATATCGATACGGATCATAGCTTTTTCATCGTCAAACAATGCTTCAGCCAATGCCTTAGCAAGCTCAGTCTTTCCAACACCTGTCGAACCAAGGAAAATGAACGAACCCAATGGACGGTTTTCGTCTGCTAATCCGGCACGGCTACGGCGTACAGCATCTGCTACAGCTTTAATAGCATCGTCCTGTCCAACAACGCGTTGATGCAAAACTTCTTCTAAGTGCAGCAGCTTTTCTTTTTCTGTCTGCATCAGTTTTGCTACCGGGATACCTGTCCAACGGCTAACAACTTCTGCAATGTCTTCGTAATCGACTTCTTCTTTAACCAATGGATTATCTCCCTGTACCTTACGCAATTCTTGTTGTAATTGTTCGATTTGTTTTTCAGCTTCTGGAATCCGTCCGTAGCGTAATTCTGCAACATAGTTGAAATTACCTTCTCGTTCAGCTTTTTCAGCTTCGAATTTGTAACGTTCGATGTCTTCTTTGAGTTTTTGTATTTTTGTGATTAAATCTTTTTCAAGTCGCCATTTAGCTTCTAATTCAGCACGTTTTTCCTTAAGCTGGGCGATTTTCTCTTCAATCTGTTTAAGCCTGTCGCTGTGTTTATCTTTGAGCAAAGCAGCTTTTTCGATCTCCAGCTGACGGATCTGGCTGTCTAATTCATCTATTGGAGCTGGAACAGAGTCCATTTCCAGACGCAACTTGGCAGCTGCTTCGTCAATCAAATCGATAGCTTTGTCTGGCAAATAGCGTTCAGTGATGTAACGTATACTTAAATCTACTGCGCCGATAATAGCATCGTCGGTGATACGGACTTTGTGATGGTTTTCATAGCGTTCTTTCAGACCACGCAAAATCGCAATTGCAGCTGCACGGTCTGGCTCATCAACAAGTACTTTCTGGAAACGGCGTTCTAATGCCTTGTCTTTTTCGAAATATTTTTGAAATTCGTTCAAAGTCGTAGCTCCAATAGCACGTAATTCTCCACGTGCCAGAGCAGGCTTAAGGATATTTGCTGCATCCATAGCGCCCTGTGTACGACCAGCGCCAACAAGAGTATGAATTTCGTCGATAAACAGGATAATTTCGCCGTCAGAACTAACAACTTCCTTGACGACTGACTTTAACCTCTCTTCGAATTCACCCTGGTATTTAGCTCCAGCTATCAAAGCGCCCATGTCCAAAGCGTAAATCTGCTTGGTCTTGAGGTTTTCAGGAACCTCGCCTTTAACGATACGCTGTGCAATACCTTCGACAATAGCTGTTTTACCAACTCCAGGGTCGCCGACTAAAACAGGGTTGTTCTTTGTACGACGCGACAGAATCTGCAAAACACGGCGAATTTCCTCGTCACGACCTATTACAGGGTCTAATTTACCCTTTTGAGCTTGTTCGTTCAGGTTTATAGCGTATTTATTGAGCGCCTGGTATGTCTCCTCAGCTGTCTGCGAAGTAACTTTCTGACCTTTACGCAAATCTTTAATTGCTTTTTTCAATTCTGCCTCAGTAATACCAGCGTCTTTCATAGCTTGCGACACCTGGTCGCCACTACGCAAAATTCCTAAAATTATGTATTCCAACGAAGCAAATTCGTCTCCATCGGCTTTAGCCTGGTTGATTGCTTCACGAAGGGCATAACTTGCCATATTCGACAGATATGGCTCGCCGCCCTCAACTTTTGGATACGACTTAATTATGCTCTCTAAAATCTGTTTGAAATGTTCAACGTTTACTCCTAATTTTTTAAACAAAAAATTAGGCACATTCTCGTCAGTTTCGAAAATGGCCTTAAGTAAATGACCATTTTCAATGGCCTGATGGCCATAACCTTGAGCTATTGTAACTGCATGCTGGATAGCTTCTTGAGCTTTTATGGTAAAATCTTTTTGTATGTTCATAGTTGTGTCCTCCTTTTTTAGTTTGTCGTCGTTATAAAGTTTACAAATATTTTACCAGTTTTCGAAAATATGTTAATTAACTTATAATCAAACAAATAAACCTACAAACTAAACTGACAAATTGTCAGAATATCCCTGATAAATGAAAGGTTGAATTTTTTTCTGCGCTTAAAAATTAAATCCACGAAAATTTATCTAAAAAACAAACTATATTCGGACAACCTGTAAAAAATTGCTATGTTACAAAGGATTTTGTAATTTTGGCAAAAACTTCCGTCTAATGCGAAAACTCTTTTTTTTATCCCTGCTCACAATAATTCTTTTTACTTTCTCCTGCAAAAAAACGCAAAAATACTCGCCTGTTCCTGTAATAGACTTTTTACAAGTCACTGTAGCAGATACAGTTGACCAATCAGAATTGCACAACCCAATCGTTTTATATCAAATAGTGTTCAAAGTATTTGACGGAGACAATGACCTTGGAATACCAACCACCGACAGCACAAATGCCCAGGATTCAACGAAGAATTATAATCTTTTTTTCACTTTACTTTACAAACACGACGGACGCTTTGATACTGCAGCTTTACCAATAAGCCTCAACTACAGAATCCCACAGGCAAATTTCGTTAGCATTTACAACTATATGAAAGCCACTGTCTACGTTGACCTGACATTCTCGCCAAATGTCCTAACATCAATGTTCGACACCATAAAATTTTCATTTTATGTCGTTGACCGGGCAATGAACAAAAGCAATACCCAGGAAACCCCAGAATTACCAGTTAATTTCCGTGGAACACTGGTTGATACTGTGACGATTATTCAGTAGAATTACTTTTTTGACTTTGCCAGTACTTAAGTATTTGATAAGACAAATAAGCGTCTGGAATACCATAACCAATAACATTATTCGGATGCAAAGCATTTGAGCCTCCCGCTTTTATTGCCTTAATAATCGCCATATTTGACATTTTTGGAAAGGCTGAACGCAAACACGCTGCTACCCCTGCCACTTGTGGGGCTGAAAATGATGTCCCGGCTTCTAAGGTCACAACGCCTAAACCACTAACGACTACTGCAAAAAGGCCAATAGCTGCCACATCAGGCTTTATTCGTCCATCATACGTTGGTCCCCGTGAACTGAAAGTAGGAATTAAATCTGGTGAGAATGACGAAACAGCACCAACCGCCAGACAACTATCTGCATCAGCTGGAACAGAAACATATTTCCACGAATTATCGCCTTCATTGCCAGCACTCACAACAACTATAATACCTTTAGACGCTGCAATATCTGCTGCAATTGTGCTTATGGCAGTATTGCCGTTTAAATCTTTGTAAGTGTAATTCATCGTACTATCGTCAAACGTCGTATATCCAAGCGATGATGAAATTATATCTACGCCCAGGCTATCTGCTTTTTCTGCAGCAACAAGCCAGTTGAATTCTTCGATTTTATATTCGCTATTCTCGTCTTCGGTTCGAAATAAATAAAAACTTGCCCTTGGAGCTGTGCCGACCATATCGCGGTACGCGGCAGCTATTGTAGATAAGGCCATGGTTCCGTGCTGCTCGCTGCTATAAACAGTGCTATCTTTATCCACAAAATCATATACTCCAAGCACTTCGCCATTTTCCGGCTTGCCATCATACAAATGTGAAAAAGCTTTCAGACGGTTCGCTCGTTTAAACCCTGCGTCAAACATTGCGATTATAACATTTTGCCCTGCATAGCCGAGCGAATGTAAGCGATTGACTTTTAGAAAAGTATCCTGGTCTTCAGCTGCCTCATAATCATAAACATCTGGTAAACTGGTATCTGATTTAAACATGCTCAAAAAAGCAGAATCCACATAATAATGAGACCTTGCACTGTCTTTAGGCCAGATCATCGCAGAGTAATCCGGCAGTAGAAAATCCCAGGCCCGTACAAGGCTGTCCAGCAAAGCCAATTGCGATGAATCTGCGATTTTAACAACAACGCCATTTAGCCACTTACTTTTTAACCAAATGTCAAATCCATATTTTTTTAAACTATCAACATAAACCTCAGACACAGGCAAATCCTGCTCTGTTATCGGAATACCGTAAATCTTACGATGTTCTATAGCCCGCTGCGATAGAAAAGTTTGCGGCGAATCCAGACTGTAAGCCGTTCCTTGCTTATCTTTAAAAAAGACAGCATAATAACCCGGCTTTAACAAAATCTGAGAAAACGATTTTTGCTCAAAACAAAAAATTAAAACCAATAAAAAAATAAAGCTTATCGTTCTTTTCATAAAAAACTTTTTTACTCTTTGTGTCAAATCGTTAAATTTGTATAACACTACAAGCAAATTTATCAAATCAAAAAGCATTTACAAATGAAAAAAATCCTTACGACATACATTTTTCTAACATTATTGTTTGGACTTTTCGCACAAGAGCCTGAATACTCACTTTATTCTGAGATAAAGAAACAGCTTTCTGCCGACCAACAAAATACTTTATCAATAGCCGAAAACGATATTAAAACAGGCGATAAACTGCGATCTCAAGCAAACACGCTTCACCAAAAAGCGCAAACTCTTACACAACAAGCGCAAAACCTCAAACGACGTAAACGCAGAAAAGCCCTGAAAAAAGCCAAACAGTTCGAACAGCAAGCACTTAACCTGTACATCGAAAGCAATAAAAAATACTGGAACGGCAACACTCGAATTTACAAAATCTACAAACAAGACCTGAACAAACTGGCGCAAAAACTCTCAGGGCAGGACAAAACCGATTTTATGCAACTGGTCAATCAGGCGAATAATTCCTACAGCAAAGGGAAAACCGCAATGAAAATCGGACTTAAACAAAAAGACCCAAAACTCCAAAACCAGTACTTCACAAAAGGCGTGCAATTGGCTAAAGAAGCCGTCGAACTACAGCAACAAGCTTACTCGCTCTATTTCGATAAAACTAAACCTAAGCCAAAACCTAAAATCTCACAGACTCAAACACAAGTACAAAAAACTAAACCAGCTCAAACTCAAACTACAACAAAACCTCAGCAAAAAGTCACCCAGAAACAAACACAACCAGCAATCACACAGCCCTACACCCAACCCAAAACTGTTGTCAAACATACACAGCAACCCGCTTACCAACAGCCACCAGCCTATCATCCAGCTCAAAACCAAAACGTATATTTTCGAGTACAAATAGCAGCCTCACGCGTACCACTGAGCGCACGAAAATTACAACAAATCTATCCCGGCCAGGTTTATTACGAATACGACCAGCACGACCACTATTACAAATATTTGACTATCGAAAAATTTGCAACTTACCAGCAAGCCGATTGCTTTAAACAAAAAATCGGCGTTCCTGGTGCTTTTATCGTGGCATATAAAAACGGACAGCGGGTGCGTGACATACACCAGGTCGTGCCGCAGCGGATACCTTGCAACAGCTATTAAAGCCAGATTATATCGTAGCGCGACGGCCCTATTGAAATGGCTTTTATCTTTTTGCCTAAAAATCCTTCGATTTTTTCAACGTACTGCAAAAATTGCGATGGCAAGCGCCGTAACTCAGATTTTTTTAACTGTGCTTGCCATCCTTCCATCGTTTCATAAACCGGCTGAATGTCAGTCAAATCCACATCGAATTTATCTAAAATGTGCGAACCGCGGCGATATGCTGTCGCCACTTTAATCTGCTCAAACCCTGACAGCACATCGGCTTTGGTCATTATCAGTACATCCACGCCATTTAGCATCACCGCATAATACAAGGCTACCAGGTCCAACCACCCTGTACGTCTGGGACGCCCGGTTGTAGCGCCGAACTCATTACCTTTTATTCGCAATTGTTCTCCGGTTTGGTCGAAAAGCTCTGTAGGGAAAGGTCCATTGCCTACCCGCG
>WFZV01000080.1 GCA_015489395.1 Bacteroidales bacterium | reverse complement strand
TCTTAAATCTTTGTTCAATGTTTAAAAAATTAAGCTTTTTTGCAATAATCGCCTTATTATTAGCAAGTTGTGCTACAAACAAAAACATATTTATTCAAACCACTAAACTGGATCAAACAAATGGATTTTCAAATAATTATTTTACATATTATTTACCCAAAACACAAATAATCATAAACATACAGGCAACAAAAATTGTAGAAAATAAAGGACCATTTGCCGATTATGCACGTGAGTTTTTAGGCAACTTAAACAATATTATTACGAAAAATCGTACTTATTGGCAAATTTCTGATATAAAAATATCAAGTCGTCCAATTCGTGACACAAATAATATCTATGTTGTACGCAGCTCTGTGGTTAATGCTTATAATTTACAGCTTACAAAGCAGGGTTTTCCTATTGCTTTAAACAAAAATATAAACTATACTTCTATAACCCCTGAAACTCAAAGTTTTACAAAATTAAATCGAAAAACCGATAGCAGCGAAACACTTTTAGTTATTGACCAGGGGTACAAAGAGGTTTACGATACAATCTTTAAAACTCAAACTTATGATACAATCCAGCGTACAATCCCAATCATCGAAAAACGCTTTATAAAAAAGTCCATACGAGAACAAGCACGGGACCTGGCAAATAAAATTTTCGAGCTGCGTGACGACCGCGAAGCTTTACTTATAGGCGAAGGCGATAGCGACCAGCTTCCAGACGGTCAGGCACTTAAAGAAATGCTTGGCGGTATTGACAAATTGGAAAAACAATACTTAGCTCAATTTATTGGACGCACAGACAAAACTATCTTTCATTACAAATTTGCATATACCCCCGAACCTACAAACAATGTCATTCAAACAATAATCTTTCGGTTTTCGCCTAAATTAGGACTTTTGCCTGCTGAAGATTTACGAGGACAACCTGTTATCTTAGAACTTATTAGCCATCAAACTGTCGATAAAATTAGAAGTTTTACACAAAAACAAGATATTCTTAAACTTTTACAAAAAAATCCACCTAAAAACTCTGGTTTAGCTTACAGAATACCTGAATTAGTCACAGTTAGACTTATTTACAATGGCAAAGTTTTAGCCAAAAAAGACTTATTTATAGCACAATTTGGCGTAGTTAGCCATCTTCCAGCTCAAATTTTCAAAAATCCAGATCTGAAAATCGAATTTTACCCGAATTTAGGGGCGATTAAATCTATTTCTACACATTAACTTTTTATTCTGCTGACAATGAAACCATTAGCTGACAGACTCCGACCAAAAAATTTAGACGAATACATCGGACAGGAACATCTAATTGGTCCAAAGGGTATTATTCGTAAAATGATTGATTCGAATCAATTACACTCTATGATACTATGGGGACCGCCTGGTAGCGGAAAAACAACACTCGCTAAACTAATAGCCAACTTGACCGGACGGCAATTCTATAGCCTGAACGCCATTGATTCAGGTGTAAAACAGGTACGGGAAGTCATTGAACAAGCTAAAAAAGGCTTGCTATGGCAGCAAGATGCTCCAATTCTTTTTATTGACGAAATACACCGGTTTAGCAAATCCCAACAGGACGCTTTACTTAAAGCAGTTGAACAAGGCACTGTTGTTTTAATCGGTGCTACAACAGAAAATCCTTCATTCGAAATAATTCCACCGCTTTTGTCGCGTTGCCAGGTATACCAGCTTAAGCCTTTGACAAAAAAACACCTCGAAAAAATCCTGCTTAATGCCATTGAAAACGATAAAGTCCTTAAACAAAAACAAATTATAATTAAGCAAACCGACGAACTTATCCTTCAAAGCGGCGGAGATGCTCGACGACTGCTAAATCTCCTGGAATTAATCGTAAACTACGCCGAAAAAGAACCTATAATCATTGACAATAAAACAGTTAAATCAATCATACAAAACCTGCCTCTTTACCACGATAAACAGGGCGACTATCATTACGATTTAATTTCTGCCTACATTAAATCCATCCGTGGCAGCGATCCCGATGCGGCAATCTACTGGCTTGCCAGACTCCTGGAGTCCGGCGAAGATATCAAATTTATTGCACGTAGACTCATCATTTCTGCTGCCGAAGACATTGGCCTGGCAAATCCAAATGCTTTACTTTTGGCCCAAAGCACCTTTGATGCTGTTACACAGGTAGGTATGCCTGAAGCAAAAATAATTCTTGCTCATACAACTATCTACTTAGCAACCTCACCTAAAAGCAATTCTGCTTACAAAGCAATAAACAAAGCAATAGACACAGTTAAAAAAACTGGCCTACTGCAAGTGCCGCTCCACCTGCGTAATGCTCCAACACAACTCATGCAAGACCTGGGATATGGCAACGAATATAAATATCCTCACGATTACCCTGGAAATTTCGTCGAACAGAACTATTTGCCTTCGGAGCTTAAAAATGTAAATTTTTACCTACCTGCCGACAATCCACAAGAGAGAAAAATCCTGGAAAGACTAAAAAAATGGTGGAAAAAACGCTTCGGAAAGCAATAATAAAAAACAAATAATCGAAACATCACAATTGAGCAAAAAATCCGAATTTTCATTGACAGTGAAACAATTTTTTTCGAAATTTTATTTGATAAACATCTAAAACTCAGCACAATGGCAACCTTTATTTTTGGCGAAAACGAGCTTGAGCGCCCCATTTTCGTTCAATTTAATCCGGGGTATAAAAACTTTCAAGTCGCTCAAGCAACCGAAACAATAAAAAAAGGTCTAAAATACAAAGTCCAGAAAATCTTCGAATTACCTAAAGCATACAAAGAGCTAAAAACTGGCATAATTATCACAACACCAGACAAAGACCAAATCCAGATCAAAATCTTACGCAAGTTCATCTTCGAAAAAATCCAGGTTTTCCTTAACGGCAAAGAATTAAAAGGACATGAGTTCGTTTACTAAAACCCCTTAAAGCCTCAGAATTTATTTATTTTTTTGCAAAGAAGCCTTATATGTGTCGTTTCTTATTAGCTTAGAAGTCCAAAAACGTTACAACTATTTACTGCGTGCTTTGCCTTGTAAGTAAGTTTTGTATGAAAGCTCAATGCCTTGCTTTAGATTGATTTTGGGACGCCAACCATAATTAAAAAGTTTGCTGACATCAAGCAATTTTCGTGGTGTGCCATCGGGTTTTGACGTATCCCATCGGATTTGACCGTCGAAGCCAACTATTGATTTGACCATTTCTGCTAATTCTTTTATGGTTAAATCCTGGCCTGTACCAATGTTGATGTGGGTATTACGAACTTCGTACCCAATCAGTGGAAATGAAAGCTCTTTGACATTAAATTCGTTTTTTAAAATATCGTAAAAGTCAATAGTCTCCATCAAGAAAACCGTTGCATCAGCCATGTCATCGCTATGCAAAAATTCCCGTCGTACTGTTCCTGTTCCCCATAATGTTACGAAAACCTGGTCGTGGTCTTTGTAAATTCCGTATTTTTGTAAAATGTCGATAATTTCCTGGTCTGTTGACTGTCCGTTAATACCTTCGATTGGCAAACGGTCTAAATCTTTTCGTAGCCCCTCAAAATCATTGTTTTTAAGCAGTTTACCTAAGTGAAACTTTCGGATTAATGCTGGTAAAACGTGGGATTTTTCTAAATCGTAATTATCGTTTTCACCATAGAGGTTTGTTGGCATGACTGATAGAAAGTTGGTGCCATATTGCAGGTTATAACTTTCTACTAATTTTATACCTGCGATTTTGGCTATTGCGTAAGGTTCATTTGTATATTCTAAAATGCCGGTGAGTAAGTGTTCTTCTTTCATGGGTTGGGGAGCAAATTTGGGATAAATGCAGCTACTGCCCAAAAACATGAGCTTTTTTACACCATATACGTACGAATAGTGAATGATATTTGCTTCAATCATCAAATTATCGTAAATAAATTCTGCACGGTAAACGTTGTTTGCCCAGATTCCACCGACTTTAGCAGCTGCTAAAAAGACATATTCCGGGCGATTTTTTTCGAAAAATTCCTGTACTTGTTGCTGATTGCGTAAGTCGTATTGCGAATGTGGTGAAAAGACCAGGTTTGTGTATCCTTTTTCTTTTAACTTACGTGTAATTGCACTGCCTACAAGGCCAGTATGACCTGCTACGTAAATTTTTGCGTTCTTTTCCATTGTAAATCGAATTTGTTTTGCCTGCAAATTACAGCATTTTGCATTTTTTCAAAAATCAGTTGTAACAAAAATTTTCTTTAACGACATTAAGCTTTCATATTTTCGAAAAAAGTATCAGCATGAGAAACATTAGAAGCGTAATTAGGTCAAAAATCTATTCAACTTGCAGGCTGGCAGGATTTATCGATATTTTTTATCGCTACATTCAGACGCTTTTGTGCAAAAACGGGTAAAGAACCAATAGGCGGGAATTAGCATATAAAAAATTTGGCTTTAGGCAAAGAAAATGTACAAGACTGCGGCGGCGGAGCATAGCTCCGCCGCCGCAATGTTCATAACAAGTACGTGGATAGATTAGTTAAATGCAAATAAGGTTTATTCGTGGTGTTTTTCGTGTAATTTGTTGATATGGTGCATTAATTTAGATTTAAGACGAGCAGCCTTATTTTTGTGAATGATGTGACGTTTAGCCAATTTGTCGATCATTGAAGCGACTTTTGGATACATTTCCAGAGCAGCTTCTTTGTCGTGTAGCTTGCGCAGTTTCTTGATAGCTGTACGAGTAGATTTAGCGTAATAGCGATTGTGCAAGCGTCTCTTCAAGTTTTGACGTAATCTTTTTTTAGCTGATTTGTGATGTGGCATATTTCTACTTTTTATTTATGATTTGAATTTCAGAGTGCAAAGAAACTGATTTTTTTGCCAAAAAACAAAAAAATTTTGACTTTTTAAATTAGTTAAAAGCTATTTTCCAGATTGTGAGAAATGCTTTATAGCATTATCGATACGAATAAGTACTTCTTGTTTGCCCAAAAGTTCCAACATATCGAACAGATGTGGTCCTGCAGTGTTACCCTGAATAGCCAGACGTAATGGTGTAAAGACCTTTGAAAAGCTTAGCTGTTTTTGTTCGACCCAGTTTTTAAGTTGTTCTTCTAAATTTTTTGAACTAAAATCCTGTATTTGGCTCAAAAAGTCTTTAAGCTCTAACATGATTTCTGAAGTATTTTGTTTCCAGGCTTTTTTCGCTGCTTTAGGATCGTAATCTTTTGGCCTTTCGAAGAAATAAGAGCCTTTTGTCCAAAAATCTTCAATGAATTCAACACGTTCTTTAAGCAATTGAATGACTCGTTTGACGTAATCACGCTCTGCTTTAATTCCCTGATTTTCTAAAATAGGCATAAACAACTCTAACAGTTCGTCGTCAGATTTACGTTTTAAATGTTGTTGATTGAACCATTTAGCCTTTTCAGGATCAAAACGCGCACCGTGTTTTTGTACTCTTTCTAAAGAAAATTGTTCGATAAGTTCGTCAATAGTAAAAATCTCCTGATCTGTGCCGGGGTTCCAGCCAAGAAGAGCTAAGATATTGACGACAGCTTCAGGAAGGTAACCCCATTCTCGGTAACCACGGATAATTTCGCCGGTATTAGGGTCTTTCCAATCTAATGGATAGACAGGAAAGCCCATTTTATCGCCGTCACGTTTACTGAGCTTACCTTTTCCGGTTGGCTTCAGAATAAGTGGCAAATGAGCGAATTTAGGCGGTTCCCAGCCAAAGGCTTTGTACAGAAGCCAGTGCAAAGGCAGTGATGGCAACCATTCCTCGCCTCGTATAACGTGGGATATTTGCATAAGATGGTCGTCAACGATGTTTGCCAGGTGATATGTTGGAAATCCGTCAGATTTAAACAGGATTTTATCATCCAGAGTATCGGAATTAACCTTAACCTCACCCCGAATAATGTCGTAAACGACAATTTCTTGATTTGCAGGCATATTGAATCTAATCACGTAAGGAGTTCCTTTCTCAATAAGTTGTTTGACTTCATGTTCGGGCAGGGTGAAAGAATTTTTCATATCTCCCCGTGTCAGGTGGTTATAAAGTTGTACAGGTGATTTTTGTTCACGCAATCTTTGACGCATTTGCTCTAATTCTTCTGGTGTATCAAAAGCATAGTAAGCCCAGCCATTGTCGATAAGTTGCTGTACATATTTTTTGTAAATATCTAATCTTTCGCTTTGACGATATGGACCAAAGTCTCCACCAACGTCAGGACCTTCGTCATATTTAAGCCCGACCCAATTAAGAGAATCAATTATGTATTGTTCAGCTCCTGGGACGTATCGCTGCTGGTCTGTGTCCTCTATTCTAAGGATAAATTTGCCATTATTTTTTCGTGAAAAAAGATAATTAAATAAAGCGGTTCTCAAGCCTCCGATATGTAAAGGACCGGTAGGACTCGGCGCAAATCGTACTCTTACCATAAGTGTTTATTTTTTCTGTTGAAGGTTTTTGTATTTTGTAATATCGTAGCCCAGCACTAAAATTTCGATTACTTTATCGTTGGGGTCTTTTATTGGGATATAGACTTCATCGACAAACAGGATTTTTTTGCCAATTGTATACTGAGTTTGTTTTTTGCGAACAAAGCCTTTTTTCAAATCTTCGATAAATCTTTCGAACCATTGCGGATTGTTTTTAGCTTCGGGTAAGATTTCAGAGATATGTTTGCCTAAAATTTGATAGGGTTCTATTTGTAAAGCGCTTAGCAGATACTGATTTACTCTGGTAATAATAAAGTTCTCGTTATAATGGATAACAGAAAGGACTAAACCGATATTTTCGAAAAATTTTTCATATTTCTGCTTTAAGACCTGGACTTCTTGCTGCATCTGGTCTAATTGTTGTAATCGCCGTTCAATATTTTTCTCTTTTTCTTCGATAAATTTGCTCTGATTTTTAAACTGCTCAAGAAGTTTAATTGTTTGTAGAGTTTTAAGGATATTGGCAACTGTTGAAGCAATACGAGATGATGCCTGGGTCAAGAATTCTTCTTTAGATTCTTCAAATTCCTTGAAGCTCAATACCTCTATTGCGCCTAACACTTCCTCTTCGAAAATCAAAGGCAAAATGATAAGGTGATTAGGAGTTTCGCCTCCTAAACCGGATTTAACGTAAACGTAGCCCTGAGGTAAATTCGGAATTTTAATTACAGTTTTTTCCTTTATAGCACGACCAATAAGTCCTTCACCTATTTCAAACTCAGCTTCTAATTGTTTTTTACGGTCGTAAGCATAAGCTACTTGAAGTTTGATTATTTTTTTGCCTTCTTTTTCTGTAACAAGATAAATCGCTCCCTGTGCTGCTTCTGTGTATTTTACTATGAAACGGACAACTTCGAATGTCAAACTATCGAGATTATCGTTGTATTTACGGAGTATTTCGTTAATTTCTGTGATACCATTTTGAATCCAGCTAATTTTTTTGCTTTCCTCAATTCGTTTTTGTTCTTGTTCCCTAAGTTGTTTTAAGTTTTTCTTCATTTCAATTAAAGTCTTGCCTAAAATGTCATTGTCTCCTTTTAATTCGTAATAAACATCTAAATTGCCTTTACCAATTTCCTGTGCAAATTGTAATGCTTCTAACAAATGGTCGATAAGTTGATTTATTTTTTTACTCATAAATGCAAATTCGTCTTTACCTGATAATTTAAGTTTATATTTTTCGTCAATGTCTCCTTTACTCAATCTATCTAAAACATAATAAGATTTTTGTATTTTGCGGTTTAAACTATTGACAAACACAGATAGTATCATCATAAATAAAATTAATGCTAAAATAGGAACTAACACAGCATATAAAATATTCCTT
>WFZV01000079.1 GCA_015489395.1 Bacteroidales bacterium | reverse complement strand
GTGTAAAGTCAGATATACGTTTGGAAATATTGAAACAAATGCAACGCATTGCCCGCCAGGCAGTTGTAATTCATGATTTTGCTGGTAAAGTAAGATGGTTCGTACAAATCTTAGAAGCATTAGAACGAAGCGATTTTAAAAATTTTCGCAAGAATTTTTGCTCAGAAGTGCAGCAGATATTTGGTAATTGCGAAGTACGTACCACTGCGATAAATAGCGGCATTTATTTAGCCAGACTTTAATTTAAAAATAGTAAAATTTAACATAAATATTTCTTGATTTACAAGTATTTGACTGTACCCCTATTCTTTTTTTGTTAAAAAATTTGACAGTTAAGAAATTTTTTCTTAAAATTCGCTATCAAACCTAAAAATATACAACTATGAGAAAGTTTTATCTGTTGATGTTTGGGCTATTAATAGGTCTTGGCTTAATGGCCCAGCCACCCAAAAAAGTAAATTTCAACAAAACAAGTAAAGTCGTTCTATTGAACGAAACTTTTGATTCAGAAATTCCAAGTACCTGGACAGTTTTAAAATTAGGGGACGATAACGATGCCTGGGTATGGTACGCTGATGAACAATGTGCTTATCATGCAGACAACGATGTTAGCAATACATGCGATGACTATTTAATTACACCAGCCTTAACCCTACCAAATGCAACAGGCATAAAATTAAAATTCTCACAAAAAGAACAATACGCCAGTTATTATGTACTTCATCAAGTATTAGTTATAGATTCTTTTGGTACAGATACAGTAAGGGTTTTAGATACTTTATATGAAGGCGCAGGAGGAACATCATGGCAAGATGAAGAATTCTCCCTGGATGCTTACGCTGGACAGACGATTTATATAGCATTCAGATATGTAGGCGATTATGCAGATAGATGGTACATTGACAATGTAAAAGTTTTTCAACAAGACCAGTATGATATTGTTTTAGATTCCATAGAAATTCCAGAGTATGTTTCCATTAACAATGGATATCAAATAAAAGCTTATGTACATAACATAGGATATGATACTATCGATACATTTAACATGGTATATTACATAAACAACAATCCTATTGATACAGAACAGTATACAAACTTACTACCCGACGCAAACGCAGTTATTAGTAGTTCATACTGGCATCCAACAGCTGTAGGTAATTATCAAATAGCAGCAAAAGCTTTATTTGCGGATGATGCTGATACAACAACCAACTTCCTATCAACAACTGTACATGCAGTTGACACTATAATTTACGTTAATAATGACACAACATTAACTGTTTGCAAAGGTATAGTATTTGACGATGGCGGCCCGAACGGCAATTATTCTAATAATGCAAATTATTTAGTAACAATAGTAAGTCCAGATCCCGGAAAAATGCCTATGATTCATTTCGACACTATAGAAATGGAAAGAAATTACGACCATCTTTATATTTACAACAGCGACACTATAGACAACGATGCACTTCTTGCTGATTTCGCTAACTCTTTTTCAGACACAACAATAAAAGCTCTTAACGTAAAACATGCTATTACGTTAAATTTAGTCTCAGACGGTAGTGTAAATAAGGCAGGTTTTGTTGGGCATTTAAATTGCTATCCTGTACCATTGTATGACTTAGCTGTTACTAATGTAATTTTGCCAGAATACTCTTTAGTAAACGGAAAAGTTTATGCCACAATCACTGTCGCAAACTATGGTATCAATCCTATTGACAGTTTCTATGTAGTTTACTCTGTCGATACATTAACAGACAGTATATTTATCACACACGAATTAGCTTTTGATTCAACAATTACTATAGTTGATTCCAGCTGGATACCTCTTGAAGCAGGACAATATCAGGTTACAGTGCAAGCTGTAAGTAATTTAGATACAGCTCTTGGCAATAATACTTTCACAGGTTTTGTAACAGCAACCAATGCAATAGAATTTGTTGACACTGTCGAAACTGTAACAATGTGTGAAGGTTATATCTTTGATGATGGAGGTCCACACGACGACTATTCCAATAATGCTAACTATGTTTTGACAATAGTAAGTCCAGATCCAACAAAAATGCCATACATCGAATTTGACACAATCGATATGGAAACAAATTACGACCACCTGTACATATACAATGCTGATACAGTTGACGAAAATGCCCTTATAGCAGACTTTTCCGGACAATTCTCTGATACTATTGTAAAAGCATTTAATACTCACAATGCTCTTACAATTAAAGTCAAATCAGATGGAAGCGTTAATCACTCAGGATTTATCGGACACGCAGGTTGCTTTGCTCCACCACAGCATGATTTGGCTATAATAGATGCCCAACCTAATACAGTATTTTTCAAATATGATGTAGGTGAACTCAGACCTGAAGTTCTGGTTAAAAACAACAGTTTAAATACTTATAACCAGGTTACTGTACAAGTTGACAACGGAGCTTTATACAACTTAACTTACACAATCGATACTACTTTAGAGCCAGGTGCAATGGCATGGATTGAACTGCCAGCCTGGTCGCCTTCAGCCATTGACACTTTTGTATTTAACTATCAAGTTATTGATAACGACGACGAAGTACCTGATAATAACACTTACGTCGATACAGTTACAGTATTACCTTACGAATTTTACAACAAATTCATTGTTCCAAACGGTGACATAACTGGTATTGGAACAGATAACGAAAATGTATATTTGATCGATTGGTGGAACAATCATACATATACTTATACTCTCACAGGAGATTCACTTTACAGTGGCACTTTCCCTGCCGGTATTAGAGACCTGGCTTACGACGGCAAATACTTCTATGGCTCTAAAGCTTCTTCACAGCTGTTTGTAATGGACACAACAGAAAATCACCTGCAGATAATCGATACAATCACAGTTTCAGGCGCATCTATCCGTGGTATTGCTTATGATAATGCTGATACAACATTCTGGGTAAACAACTGGGGCGATCCTATCACAGAAATTGATACTAATGGTAATCAAACTGGCAACAAAATCTTTTTAGACTCAGCTGGAATTGACGGAGACCTTTACGGTATAGCTTACGTCCAGATAGACACTATGAAATACCTCTGGCTCAACAATTATTCCAATGCTGTAATGCAAGAAATCAACATCCAATCACGCACATACACTGGTAATCATATCCCATTCACAGCTATTCCAGGCGTCACAATAAATGACGATGCTGGTGGATTAGATTCTTACATTGATTCTATGAGTAATATCCACTTACTCGCATCTATTAGACAAGACAGTGTTTCTTCTGTCGTAGATATTATCATCAACAAATCCCTGTACGAAGTTAGATTCTACGCATACGGAAATAACAGCCCACTGCAAGGAGCTACAATTTATCTCATACAGGATACTGGCAATGTTGAATTGACAACCGATAGCCTTGGCATGGCTGTACTCAGCTTGCCAGCAGGTCATTATCGTGCTTACGCTACTTACGAATCTTATACTGCTGATACAGTACAATTTGACGTACCTAATAACCTTGCTGTAAGATTTGACTTCACTTTGCCAGCTAATGTCGAAAAACAGGTTAACATCAAGATTGCTCCTAACCCAACAAGTGGAAGCTTCGTTATTTACAATGCTAAGGGTTATAAGGCAACAATTACTGATTTGAGCGGACACACAGTTTACACTCGCAACATCACTGGCGATTACGAAAAAGTTAATCTCGACCTGGCAAGCGGAATTTATATCGTACGACTGACAAATGGCGACAATACTGTTTCATACAAGCTGATTTTGAACTAATTTATACGAAAAAGTCTGATTTAATGTGCTAAAATGGAGGCGGCCCGATGGGCCGCCTCCATTCGTTTTTGTTTCTTCTGCCACAGCTATATTTAGTCAAATTTCGCGTATATTGTTTTTGTCGAAAAAGCTTTTACTTTTCTTAAAAAATTTTTTGGCTTGTTGAACATCAATGGCTATTAAACGGTCGAAAACTGTTTGGTAAAATTTTTACGTGTTTTAAAACTTGCAAAATTCACGATTATTTCATTAATTTGCTTAGGGCTGAAGTTAATGGGGGTGCGTGTTCCTGGTTGATTTTCTTGTGTTATTTTTCTCATAGTTATAAGTTTTTATGTTTTTTCGCAAATTTACGCGCCCCCTTGCTTTT
>WFZV01000078.1 GCA_015489395.1 Bacteroidales bacterium | reverse complement strand
CTTTTAAGCAGCATACAGATATGATTTTTTTAGCATAATTTTTTGTGATGTGTAAATCGCTATCTGATTTGCGTTTGGTTTAAGTAATCCCTTCTCAAAGCCTGATAAAGCACTTCGACAGGGTGAAGAGCCTGGCGTCCTGTACCGTGCTGGATGTGATGGCGGCAGCTGGTACCAGGCGCAACAATGATTGTTTCTTCTGAGGCCTGCCGCACAGTTGGAAACAGTATAAGTTCGCCGATTTTCATCGAAAGCTCATAATGTTCTTTTTCGTAACCAAAAGAACCAGCCATGCCACAGCAGCCTGAAGGTATTTGTTCGACAGTGTAATTGACTGGAAGACTGAGGATTTTCTCTGTATATGAAGGCGAAGAAAGGGCTTTTTGAAAGCAGTGAGCGTGGAATTTTATATGTGCTGGCTTGTCGGTAAAACTGTCTGCTTTGATGTTGCCTTTGTCGATTTCACGGGCAAGGAATTCTTCGAAAGTGTATGCGTTTTTAGCGATTTTTTGAGCTGTTTCTTGTAAAAATGGATATGCCAGGTCCAGAGCTTCGTCGCGGAAAGTTAGAATTGCAGAGGGTTCAATGCCTATGAGCGGAGAATTTTCGTCGATTAAGTCTTTGAGCAACGAAAGGTTTTTGTTAATAATTTTTTGTGCTTTTTTTATTAAACCTTTAGAAAGATAAGTGCGTCCGCTGATGGTATGTTTCGGGATAATGACTTGATAACCGAGGGCTTGCAGTAGCAAAATAGCTTTTATGCCAATGTCTGAATCGTACTGGTTTGTGAATTCGTCGTTGAACAGGTAAACGCGTTTGCCGTGGTTTTTATGAAAATGCCTGTACCATTTATCTAACGATTTAGTGGTTAGTTTTGGCAGAGGACGTGGTGCAAAGCCGATTGATGAAATGATTTTTTGAGTTAATTTGCTGTCTAAAAGCTTATTAGAAAGTTTTGGCCAAATCATAAGTATTTTGTTCAAAGCAGGTAGATTGGCAATTAACCAGGTTCGCAGCGGTACACCGTGTTGGTCGTAATAATGTTGCAAGAATTCGGCTTTGAATTTAGCCATATCGACGTTGGATGGGCATTCGCTTTTACATGCCTTGCACATCAGGCAGTTATCCAGAATTTTGTAAAGTTCTTCGTGGTCAAAAGCATCAGGCCGTTTAGCTCCGATAATCAATTCGCGAAGCAGATTAGCGCGTGCGCGGGTAGAGTATAGCTCGTCTTCTGTTGCTTTGTACGATGGACACATTGTGCCGCCTAAAATTTGTTTTTTTCTGCAGTCGGCTGAACCATTGCATTTTAGTAAAGCTTTTGTAAAACCACCTTCACGTTTAAAGCTAAAGTAAGTTCGGACAACAGGAATTTGTGTATTTGGCATTAGTCGTAAATTGCGGTCCATGGGCGGAGTATCAACGATTTTGCCCGGATTAAAGATATTTGTCGGGTCCCATGTGTGTTTTATGCTTTTAAACATTTGATAAACCTGTTGTCCCAGAACCAGTGGGATAAATTCGCCGCGTAATCGTCCATCGCCATGTTCACCACTTAGCGAACCACGATATTTTCGGACCAGCAAAGCAACTTCTGTAGCAATTAGGCGGAATCGTTTTAGGTCTTTTGGGTCTCTTAAATTCAGCACAGGGCGGAGGTGCAATTCGCCGCTGCCAATATGTGCGTAATAAACACAGTCTGTGTTGTATTTGGTTAAAATATTCGAAAATTCACGCATGTAAGCTGGTAAATTTTTCGGACTTACGCATGTATCTTCGACAACTCCCACGGGTTTTGCTTCACCGTATAGATTTGGAAGAACGCCTAAACCTGCATTACGTAAATCCCATACCCGTTGCGTCTGCTCGTCCCAGACAATTGGAAAATGGTAACCATAGCCTTTTTGACGCATGGCTTGCTCCAATGCCTGGGCTTTTTCTAAAATTTCATCTTTTGTCTCTGCGTTAAATTCCACAATTAAAATAGCTCCAGGGTCGCCTTTGACGAAAAATTGATTTTCGCGCTGGGTTTTGTTTTTTCTCGCCAGGTGCAGAATTGTGTTGTCCATCAATTCTACTGCTGACGGGTTGAACTCAAGCGCAATCAGATTGGCTTCAAATGCCTGTTCTAATTTTTCTAAATGTACGGGTATCAAGGCTTTGTGCTTGGGAGGTAGTGGGACTAAATTAAGCTTTATCTCTGTAAAAAACATTAGAGTCCCTTCGCTTCCTGATAGTAATTTGCAGAAATTAAACGGTTTTTTACCACCAAAAGGCTCTGTATCCAACAGAAAATCAAGAGCATAACCTGTATTTCGACGTTTTACGTCTGGGTCTGGGTAATTTTCACGAATAATTTTTTGATTTTTCTCGTCTGACAAAAGCTGGTAAATCTGCTTATAAAGTTTTGCTTCGAAATTGTCTTGTTGTGTTTTGGCAAAAAATTCTTCTTTAGTCAAAGGCTTAAAAGTCGCAAAACTACCGTCCCACAATACCCCGCTAACTTCTAATAAATGGTCGCGGGTCGTACCATAAACGAGCGAATGCAAACCTGCGGAATTATTGCCCACCATGCCGCCAATGGTGCAACGAGTATGGCTTGATGTTTCTGGACCAAACATCAAGCCATAAGGCTGAAGAATTTTGTTTAATTCAGCTAAAACAACTCCGGGCTGAACACGGACATAATGTTCTTTTTCGTTGATTTCTAAGATTTTATTCATGTACTTTGAAACATCGACAACTATCCCCTTGCCAACCACCTGTCCAGCCAGAGATGTGCCGGCGCCACGTGGAATGAGCGAAAGTTTGTTTTCGCGCGCATAATCAACCAGGATTTTTATATCATTAACATCTCTGGGAAAAGCAACGGCAAGCGGCATTTGCTTGTACTCTGAGGCATCAGTCGAGTAAATAAGTCGTATGTCGTGATTAGTTAGAAATTCGCCTTTGAATTTTTCGAGTGTCATGGTTAAAAATTTTGTTTTTGTACAACTGCAGGATAAAAATTTTCGAAAATATACATAAATTTTAACATTTAATCATGCACCTTGTACGATAAACAAAAAGCTGCCCTTTGACAGGGCAGCTTTAGAGCTATGAAAAAAACAAAAGGATTAAGGCTCAATCTTTGTTCCCAGTACGTCTAAGAAAGCTTTTATCCACCTGGGATGAGCAGGCCAGGCTGGTGCAGTAACTAAATTTCCATCGACAACAACGTCGTCCACAGGAACATTGACATATTCTGCTCCAGCATTGATACAGTCAGGCGAAACAGCTGGGTAACAGGTAACTCGACGTCCTTTCAGCCCACCAGCAGCGGCAAGGATTTGCGGACCGTGGCAAATTGCTGCTATTGGTTTGCCTGCTTCAATAAAATGACGTGCTATTTCAACAACTTTAGGATTCAAACGAATATACTCAGGCGCACGTCCTCCTGGGATTACCAGTGCGTCGTAATCTTCAGCATTGACTTTGTCGAAGTCGTAGTTCAAAGTGAAGTAATGTCCACGTTTTTCGCTATAAGTCTGGTCGCCTTCAAAATCGTGAACCGCTGTAATTACGCGGTCGCCAGCTTTTTTGTCAGGGCAAACAGCATGAACCTGGTGTCCTACCATCAAGAGCATCTGGAAAGGAACCATGGTTTCATAATCTTCGGCATAATCCCCTGCTAAGAGTAAAATCTTTTTTGCTGCCATGTGATTTAGTTTTTAGTTTTTTAAATATTTGAGGCCTTTTTAATTTAAAATAATTTTTACAAAAATACAACTCAAGATTGATTTTGGGCTTTTAATGCTTAATGATTTTAGCTTTAAGTTCCTTATGACCAATTACTTCTAAAATATACGAACCGGCAGCTAAATCGCGTAAATTAATCGTTTGCCCATCGTTAATCTGTTTTTGCATCAAAAGCTGGCCACTGGGCGACCATAGACGGATTTTGGCTTGTTGCATGGGTAAATCAATATGTACTAAATCATTTGTTGGATTCGGATATACTCTGAATCTGTGCTTACTGCTTTGTTCTGGAATAAAACTTATTGTTTTAACCGTTTGATTATTAGCTAAATCTGTGCCTGACAACTGGACAATAGCAGTTGTATCATTTTCGTGTGGCGTACCAATCAGGCGATTATTTATGCTATCATACATAATCCAGGAATTTGGACTTACCCAAATATTGACTATAACCCTATCCCCGGCGTCTGGGTCTGTGAAAATACTATCCAGATTCAAAACATATTCTTGACCTACTGGTACAAAAACTCTGTCAAAATCTAACTTGCATACTGGACTATGATTAGGTAAAACTTCAATCGGAATGTTACCAATTGTCGTTGCACCAATCAAGTCTTGAGCCTTGAGTCGGAATACATGAATGCCAATGTCCTGGCTTGTTGGCTGGATGTGCAAAACCATACTGTCGATTTGAACAAAATTCAAACTATCAACAATTTCAACGTTTATCTGGTCTGTCGTGTCATTATCGCTAAACAAATTCGAATAGTCAAAATCCACTGGCAGATAAGCGGTTACCTGAATTGTATCGTGGAAATTGAAAACTGGCGGATGATTTAAACCAAAATGCAAAACAAATCTTTGACGGTCATCCCCACCATTGAACGAAAATTCATATTTGTGAACACGTCGCAGGTTAATTAAACTATCAACCTGACGGTCTTCCAACCATACGTTGATACTGTCGAAACCATTGAAATAAACAGTTGACAGCTCACACTGCGAAGGCTTACCAATATTTATGCCTAACTGGACAGTACGATTCGGCAATGAAGACGTTGGCAAAGCACTTAAAGCCAAAGGATTATGCTTAGTCTTTGTCAACGCAAACAACTGTGGTACATACTGATTCGACGTAAACATGCGAAGCGCGTCAAACTTGCCATCGTATTCTTCAGTAGCATCGTCTAAAAATCGTATTGCCATCAAATCATCGTAGCCATTAGCCGAAAGCTTAAATTTCAAATAATCAGGCATCTGCGATTCAGGCATACTCTTGAGATAACGCTGATTACCGTGCGAACGGTCTGAATTGGACAAAGTAATTGAAGTATTGGCGTTGACATGGATAAAAAATCCTTGCATTGGCGGTATTAAATTGCCCAAATTACCGCTCATCACACGAGAACCATTGACATAACCAGCATATTGGTCGTTGTCCCATACGTAAATAGCATCATCAACACCCGACGGCAGATTATCGTTTATTTTTTCCCAATCTAAATATGACGGATACGGGTTACCCAGGAAATTCCACCCGTCGTACAAATCAGGTAAAACATCGCCGTCGTCGTCCGGATCGTTTGGCGTATAACTGAGCGAAACCGTGTAATCGCCTGTGTTCGGTGTACCGTTGAACACGACGAATTGATTGACGTCTGTCCAGAAAATGTACCCCTGAGCAGGATTCAGCGAAACATCGCTGCCAGATTGACCGTTATGAGCGTATTTCCAGCCAGCAGCTAAATAATTGCTGTTAAAACTGCCGGACGGTTCGGTGGAGCTATTGCCGTCTAAATCTGTTGTTTCATCGTAGTAGTAAAAATTAGGGTTGAAATTGCCCGTAGGATTTGAACCAGTAAATACGGCACTCGTGGCATTCGCTATAGGCGATGCCACTTCGTGCCAATGCTTTTTACCTAAAAGTTTCCTCGCGATAAGACGACCACTGCCCGAGATTGTGCCATTATCAATAAGTGAGCCTAATGTATCGTATTCTGAAATATCATCTAAAATTATCGTACCATTAAGAGTTAAATTGCCATTAATCGTAATTGCGCTTTTGGGCATGACAGTGAGCGTAGCATCTGGATAAATGTTTAAAGCGTTAATGACTACTGGATTACTCATGTCGTTTCGATCAATAACCGGGTCGTTGTTCATGTTGTAAACAATAACGTCTTCAGTAGTATTTGACGGAACGACCTGGCATTGCCAGTTACCAGTATTATCCCAGTTAGAATTGTTCCAGCCCCTCCATACGAATGGACCTGAGCGGCCTGTAGGGTCAAATTCGTCTGCACCAATATCCGGGTGATTGGCGTCGCGGGTTTGATTATCGAAATCTGTTGTAATTCCGGCGATAGCATGACCAACGTAATTGAAAGCACAAGCGTTAGAGTAGTCGCTTAAGTGTAAATCAGCTATAGAAGGATCAACGAATGAAGGTTGTGCGTCTGTGCTGAGGTGATAGTCATTTTCGCCTGTATGGTTTATCCATGTGTCAAAGTCGCAGTCCGTATTACCCCACAGAGCGATAGTAGTTGAGCTGGAAGAGAAATAATCGTTAGCATCGGCGTAGGTACGTGTCCAGTCCGAAGTGTTTTTCGTTGCAATAGCATAATGTTTGCCGCTGCCACCAGAACGGAAGTTAGCAAAAATGTTGTTTTTAATGTTCAGTGGTGTTGAATTATTTTCGCGCAGAAATGCGTATGAGTTGCCGCCTGTAGCGTTGCCACCGATGTAAATCGAGTTGAAGTAGATGTTTTTAGTATTTGAGTTGTCTTGTGGTATCCAGAGGCCGATGTAAGTTGTAGCGTCGTTGCTGCCCAGTGAAATCATGTTGTTTGCAACGTATCCAGAGTTGAGTTTGTACAGTGAAATACCGACTGCGTTGCCGCCGCTGCTATTTAGTATGTTATAGATTCGGTTTTTGGTGATAGTGGCTGTTTCGGAATTTTCAGTAATAGCAGCAACATTTACAGCTGTTGAAGAAGTCGAATTTAAGTCGTGGATAATGTTTGAGTCAACAGCTGCTGTGGAGTTTCCGTTGATAAAAATGCCCTGTATCGGGAATAGTCCGTCGGAGATGTCTGTTTTTTGTGAGCTGGATTTTAAGTTAAAAATCTGGTTACCGTAAATTAGTTTTTGTCCGTCATTATCAGAGTAAATAGCAGATAGATAAGCTGTCGAAGCATTATTGTTTTGAGTGATGTTAGCTATTATGTTGTTTTTCAGGTTTGTAATGCCTGTAGGATTTTCCAGGTTTATTGCCTTTAAAGTAGGTCCAGCAATGGAGATATTATCAGCATCTGAGGTGCTTCCGATTAAGTTCGGAAGGTTTTGACCAATATTTACGACATTTCCTCCCTGGATTTGAATACCAGTGAAGCTGCTGTTTTCATTAGGTAAGTTAATATCTGCTATGGTGTTAGAGTCTAAATTAATCGTGTCAACATCGCCTATAGTTATGCCTGTGAATTGAGTTATACTGTCAGAAGTAATATTCAGGATTTTGTTGTGGGAAATTGTGGCATTGTAATTTGTTGAGGTTTGACCAAAGATGGCTGTAATGCTTTTAGCATCTAATTTCTGGATAAGGTTGCTATCGATAGTTAAGTTTTCACTGCCAACATTGGCGTAAATAGCGTATAATGGAATTGTATCTAACTGAGTGATTCCTGAGTCTAAGCCGATTAAGTTTGAATCGATATTTACACTACCGTCGCGTATGTAAAGAATTGCAGCTTTGTCTGTTGCAGCAAAAGTTAGGTCGTCAAATTTGTTTCCTTTTATATCGATTGGTGTATGGTCGTCGCAGTTTCGTATATAAATGCCTCTAAATATTACGCTATTAGGAGCATATACGTTTTGAATTGTGTTGTAATTGATTTGACCGCCGAAATCGCTCGTATAAACATAAATTCCAGTGAAATTGCCTTGGCCAAAGTAGTTAGTTGAATCAGATGGATTTGGACCGCCTATTGTATTGCTATCGATAATTGCATTGCCTTTTGCTAAATGGATAGCAATTAAGTCAGAACCTGATGTATTTGATTGTAAATCAAAGCCCAGGAATGCGTTATTTTTGATTAAAAATGTGTCATTTCCGCTTGTCGACTCAATGTAAATGCCTTTTATGTCAGCGTGATTTTTAACAATATGCTTAATTGTGTTATTTTCGATTTGTGCGCCACTGACTCCGTAATAGTAAATGCCATAAGTGTTTCCATAGCGATTTGATAGCAGGCTGTCAATCTGGTTGTTAGTAATATTAACTTTTCCGCTATCTACTTCGATTCCATAAAGGTTTAATGTACTACCATTGTATGGTGTGCTAAGGTTTTGTATGCGATTGCCAGTGACAGTAGAAGCTTTGTTTTCGTCAACACTTAAACGGATTCCAGAAAAATCATTTAAGTATTTTGTACTTGTCATAAATCCGCCACGGTTATCTATGTTTTTCCCACCAATACGATTAGAATTTATAATGTGTCCACCTCCAGCTTGAATATTGATTATGCTACGTAATGAGTCAGTTTCGTAATAATTAAAAATAGAGTTATGCGAAATAGTCCAATTATCGCCATTGCCTGTTTTTGTTATCCAGATGGCGTTTTCTTTAAAGTTTGCAATTATATTTTGAATAATCTGGTTATTAGAATTTGGCCTGTCAGTAGAACCTAAACTGTAAATTGCGTTTAATGGCGGTTCGCCAAGCGTGTCGTTTGAAATGTAATTGTTGTATAAAACATTGTATGAATTTCCAGAGCCACCGCTGACATTAGTTGTATCAAACAGCACAATACCGCGTGGGTCAATTCGGTTAACACCAATAAGGTCGCAGTTAGCAACAGTATCATGTTGAGCATCATTTACAAAATGAATTACAGCCTGGTCGTCTTTTTTATGGATAAATCTTAAAGCTCTTGGGATATTGTCTGTGTATCCGTCAATTTTTATTGAATCGCCACCGTTGAATCTAATTAAGCTTTTGTTAACGTCAGATTCTGCCACTATTTGTTTTACTACAGTGGTTGTGTCTACAGGCTTTATGTAAATGATATGCGAGCCGTTTTTGTATTTAAGTTGTTTCAAACCATAATTTCCTGGTTCGTTTGTATTTGCAGCAATGTAACAAGTGACATCTTTGTCGATTATCATTGCGTCCATATTGTAGAAAAAGTCGTCATAATCGGTCAGTGTAGCAAAGTCGCATGTTGGACAGTCTGAGAAATTACCGACGTAATAAGTCGAACGAGGATAAACGCAGACAGTGAAAGCATCAATTTCGACATTGTCGTCAGGGTAATTAATTACATTGTTCACGTCAGAGTGTAAAGGAGTATTTTCGTCAAATTTTGAATAGCCTATGTTTGGAACGTCTGCCTGGTCTTGTGCGACAACATAATATTCGTAAAACTTGCCGTTTTGTAGTCCTGTAAGTGTAAATCTCCATATACCGTCATTGCCATCGCCTGAAACTAACGAGCCTTGAACCGAACTGCTACTTGACCATGACTGTGACTTATCACGATAATAAATTCGTGGTAAATATGAGCCACTTGTAGGCAATCCAGTTCCCTGGTCAGTTATTCGAACATCGATTGTTACGCTTGTGACGCCGCAGTTTTGCGGTTCAATTGGAGTGTATTGAAAATTTGGTGTAAAGATGTCCACAGAAGCATCAAAAGTGAAGTTGCCGGCATCAGCGCCAATGTCAACAGGCGAATAATCAGCGCGATTTTGACCATCAAAATCTGTTTTTACCTGAGCTATGTAAAAGCCAGTACCTTCTACAGGTGAGGCTGTTGACCCATCTATGTGTAAATCGCAATTTGCCGCATCTCCTGTTTCATTAACGAATTTGGGATCGCCGACGCCTGAGTGGTAATCTTTACCTGTAAAAACTTTAATGTCTCTAAGCGTAGTTAATGTTACTCCTGCAATATTTGCAAGGTAACCTCCGGTACCATTTGCAAGGTAAATGTTGTAATCGCTAAAAGCCACTTCCTTGTTGTCGTAACGTACAGCAAAATGAGCATTATCGTTAGAGCTGCTTGAGTTTGACCGTTTGTTTATAAACAGGTTATTGTAAATGTGCGTGTAATTTGTTCCTGATTTGTAAAGACAGAAAGTTTGTTCGTATCCGTTTTGAACATTACTTCCGCCAATAAAAATCGAGTTGTGATAATAATCAGAGCGTCCGGGGGTATAATCATAAAGCCCGATTAATTCCAGAGGATTAGACAAATCATTTCCTGATGGGTCATAGCCTAAATCGACCATATTATTTGCAACAAAGCCATTTCCGTAATGCAGTACAATACCGTAAATAATACCATCGTCGTTGTTGCTACTGCAATACAAGTTGTGTATGAAGTTGGCTTCGATTGTGTCAGTGTAATCGTTTGATGTTGCGTCAGTTATACCAGCTACTCGTAAGCTTACGTTTCCGTCATATTCATTACCCAAAGAGTAAATTTCGTTTCCACGTATAACGCTCTGGAACGCAGTATTTTTGTAAATCCCACCGACATTTGGGCGTGCTATATTTCCAGGATATTTGTTGTTCGCTTTTAGATTAAAAATTTTGTTGTATTCAATTCGGCTTTCACCATAAAAAATATTTATTCCAATTACATAACCACCATCACTTGAGCTATATGACGTCAAATTAGCGATTGTGTTATGATTTATAATTGCTAAACCTGGATTGTCGATGTTTGAGTTAATACCATAAACATAATTACGTTCAGTGGTAACCCCATCTTCGCCTACTACTATGCTGTTGGCCAGAGAATTACTGCCTATTGTGTTATAACTTACTGTTTTATCCCCTGAACCGAAAAGTGCAATCCCTGTGAAATATTTTACATCGTCGGAATTATTGGTTGTTTGAGTAATTCCGCTGATTGTGTTATAACTTACCTGAGCTTGGCCATTATTGTTGACTTTTATACCAAAAACCTGTCCATTATTACTGTGTTTTAGGCTAATAGAGCCTTGTGTGCTGGTGTTTCCGATAATATTTCCATTACCAGCAGAACCAATGACAAAACTCCCATCGCTATTGTCGTCAATGTAAATTCCCGAGAAAACCCCGCATTCATCAGAGCCACCGTAGTTTGTCGTAAAATCAATTCCATCAATGACGTTATTTATTACGGTTGTTGAAGCGCCACTTGTTGTATTTAACCAAATACCAGCAAATTGCGAAGCAGCACCACTTATTTGAGTCTTACCGCTACCAGAGTTATCAGCATATCCAATAATGTTTCCATCGATAGTATGTCCATATCCGGTGCTAATCATTATCGGAACGTAAAATTGGTCTTGTGAGAAACTCCTTGCTGCAGTCTGGTAAAATCTATTGTTTGCGATTGTCCAATAATTTGAACCATCAATTAAATAAATACCATGCGGATTGCCGTCTGATTTGAAAAAGTCATAAATATTGCAATTCAAAACTTCATTACTATCGTTAGGTGCCGTAGCAGTGCCAGACGAAACTATACCATTAGTCATGGTCGAGCTATAACCAGTTATGTCGCAGTTCATTACAACATTGTCATTGTTGCCAGTATTATTCGAAGTTCCTGCGAAAGTTATAATTCCTGCATCTGGAGTTTGAATATCAGATTTTATGGTTAAATACGAAAGCGTGTCATGGTTCGCACCATTACGAAATTCAAATACAATGTCAGAATTTGTGTTTGCAAACAGCCAATCGCTTGAACCGCTACCACCAGGCCGACCGTCAAAACGAATAGAATTTATGCTGTCTAAAATAATCAGAGGTCCTGAGGACGAAAGAGCTGTCTGTGTCCCACTTACTCCTGAAACAGGACGAATCACAACAGCATCGGACGGACTGACTTTCATTATCGTATCAAAAACAACCGGTATCGTCTCTGTACTTGCATCATAATCATCCTGCAACTCAAAAATTACATAACCTTTGATGTAATTTTTAGCCAGTGTATCTGCAATTTCCGTAAGGTTTAAAACATCTCCCGAATTACCAACAGTAACGACTCCTTCAATCGGCTGAACCTGGGCAATTACTAAATAAGCATCGCCCGTTGGCTGCAAACCTCCGTTGCTATTCAAATCAAAAGAAGTTGACTCTATCGTATCGCCGTTGATTTTACGACCAATCGAGTTGTAAGTGCCATTTATGTCGTTGTTACTCTGCGCAATACAGAATGGAGGCAGACCTGAGGCATTATAAAGTAGCTTTACTATTGGCGTAGAGCTAAAGCTGACGTTGTTTAAATCAAAACTTAGTTTCCAGTAAATATCCTTTGTATTTAACGGGTCTTTAAGTCCTGTGCCTGCACTGCCATTAACCGTTGGATTCTGCGGTTCTGACACGTAAGCTGTAATTAAACCAAAATCACTGCCAGAGGTCGTTATGTCTGACAGTTTCAAAAGTCTGAAGCCACTCGCACTACCAATAGGAAATTCGAATTCTTCTGAGTTTGCGTCAGATGGTATAGCTCGACGTAAATAAGATTGTACGTAAATGCTTGCGTTGCCACCTGTCAGACTATTTGGACTTGTTCCATAAACGGTCAAAAGTCCATTGCCCTGCGACGAGGTAAAGACTTTACCATTAACTAAATTAACTTTCAAAGCGCCTAAATCTGCATCCAAAGTCACACCGTCGCCTGAATTGTTAAAAGTGAGTTCTTGCAAATAATCAGCAATCGAGCCGCTACCTGAGTAAGTCTGGGCAGTGCTGCCGTTAAATTCCAATAGTGAACCTGATGCTGTACCATCGATTGTGCCGTTGTTGACGATGTTCCCGCTTATGTACAAATCTTTGCCATTAAGTACGAATAAATCATGTGAAGTGTTCAAAATCAGGTTTTTAGCGTATAAATTGGTGCGTAAAATAACCTGACGGTTGTCACCAGATGGATTATCGCAGATTATTGTACCTAATTTGATGTTGTTTTGGACGTAGATTACAAAACCAGGGTAATTCGGGTCACCTGAAGCAGACGACGAGCCATCGCCAAGCCTAAAGGTTGAGCCGGTAAAGTTTTTATTGTCCGTGGTACCGCGAATGTTAATTGCGTATCTATATGAAGCGTCTTTTTTAGCCTGCGGGTCAACGATTGTTACTGTTCCGCCAGTAAAATTAACAATGGAGTTGTAACGTACGTAGAAAATATGTTCATTACTGTCCAGGTTTGTCGTGGCTTGAGGGTCAATGTTCATTTGTCCTCCATCCATTGTAAATCTGCTAATTTCTGTGCCTGTACCATTACTTGTTTGAAAACTACCGAAAATGTTAATTGTCCCTCCATGAACAGTGAGTTTTGCGCCTAATCCGTTATTTCCTGTGCCACCTGTAAGGGATAATTTATCGTTTCCGTCTCCGATGTTAATTGTCCCGTTATTTAACACTAATTGTCCATGTTCATTGTCATTGCCGCCGTTGATATAAAAATTTTGTCCTGCTGTGATAGTTCCATTGTTTACTGTGAGAGCTGCTCGTAAATAGAAGTTGCCACCAGCATTAATTGTTCCATTATTCATGTAATTATTGCCTGTCGAAGTGCTGTTAATAGTCATATTTTTTGGGACGATAATTTGTCCGTTCTCCATGTAAAGGTCTCCGTTGAATCGTAAACTACCGAGGTCGTTTGCAAATCCGATAATTATGTCGTTGTTATTTAGCCAGAGTCTTCCTGTTTCTGAGTTGACATAAAGTAAAGAGGATGAGGATGAGCCAAAGTATGGGTACCAGTGGTTAGACGCTGAAATTTTAAGGGTACCATTGTAAATGTAGAGTCTCGAATTATCATCAGCGTCTGCAGAGTCTAAAATAATTGTTCGTAGAATTTCAGCTGTAGGCGTTTTATCAGTTCCTTTATCGACAAAAAGTTGGTAAAGTTCTACTGTGTCAGCATTTCCAGTTATTTGTGTATTGTTGTTGCCTTTGAGATAAAGAGTAAGGTGGCTTTCCTCAGTACCTTTTTTTATAATTCCGTCGATATCGCCGTCAGCAATAATATCTCCGTAAGTGTAAAGTTTATAAGAGTGACCATTGTTGTCGGGGGGACGGATAATAAGTTTTGAGCCGTCTTTAATGGTTAAATCACCGAAGATATAAACGTTACCGTTGATTTGTGCTACTTTAGTGTAGTTGGTGTTATCAACAACTGTGTTTGGCAGAGGACCTCCAATGCGGAAAGTATCGTTTTCTGGAGTGGCTGATGTTCCGATGTTAACCACTCCACCAGTGATGTTGGTATTTGCCAGATCACTTGCTACTCTATACTCGTAAGATGAAACATTTTCGTTGGTGTTGATAATGTTGATTATGCCGCCGGTCATTGTAAATGTTGAAGCAGCATTGCCTATTCTAAAACAATAATAATAGTCAGTGGTAACAGGTTGAAGAGCAATGTTAATAGTGCCGTCGTTAATGGTTAGCTGAACTGTGTCGTTACTTGTAGAGTAAAAAGCTCCTTGAATGTTTAAAGTGCCTCCATCCTGGATAAATTTACCGTGATTACGAATTCGTAGGCTTTTATTTTGGCTGCTGCCAACGTTAAAAGTCCCGTCAGAAATGTGTAATGTGCCGTAGACTTCGAGGTGTCTGCTTTGTCCTTTTATCGTGAAATTAGGATTGTTAAGCCAGAAACCGCTGTTAGAGTTGATTGTTATGTACGAAGACGTACGCCTAATTAGCGTGTAAGAATTAATCGTGACAGTACCTCCCAGTACAAAAGTACCTCCTTTTAGTTTTAAAAATGAGGCTGCATTGGACGTTCGTCCGTGAATTGTAAAATTATCGTCAGCTGAAAACAGAACGCTGTCAATAATAGAATCCTTGTTTACAAGGATTTGGTGAATATCTGTCGTTGCTGTTCCAGTTGTGAAGTTAGAAGTTTTATCGCCTGCAAATTGCAGTACGACATTTTGGCTACTGTTTTTGTAAAAATCTATCTTTCCATTGTTAATTAAATCACCGTAAATTGTTAAGGTGTCATTTGTAGCTGAATATTGTAATACTCCATTTGCTTCGACAAGCAAGTTTTTTATGGAGCTGTTTTGATCAAAGCTAATTGTATGATTGGCCTGGATAGTGACTTGATTGGCATTTGTATCGGGTGGGGTAGTAGCCGGATTCCAGTTAGAACCATCGTAAACTTCCCAGGTATTTGGGTCTGACCAGTTACCTGTTTGTTTTGTTCGATAATCTCCTGTTGTTTGAGCATTTAAAAAATTAAATATTAAAAGGCTAAAAATGAATAATATCGTATGTCTCATGGCTTAAAATTTTGGTTAGAGTTTTATGTTAAAATATTTTAAGTTTATCGTGAATTTTAAGAAAAATAATACTTTATCACAATTTTATTTGGTAAAAAACTGTTTATGTTTGACGAAATACTGAGATTTGCTAATTTCTTTGAATTAAGCGTCAATCGGGTTAATGATTTAAACGAACTAACAAAGGCGAAAAATAAACCTTTTATTGCAGTTTACGAAGAAGCTCAGAATATTATAGGACTTGCGCTGCAGTCGCTTTTACTAAAAAAGACGCCTCAGTTCTTGCAAAAGTTGCATGAGTTGAAACTGCTTAATTTGCATAAAAATGAACTTTTGTCTGTTGACAAAACGGTTGTCAGTCGTCTGGAATGGCTTGATTTAAGTGATAATAAGGTTTCTGATTTGAGTTTTTTGAGCTTTGGTCGGTTAAAACACTTAAATTTGTCACATAATCAAATCTCTGACCTTCTGCCATTAGCAAGTTTGTACAACCTGGTTTACCTGAATTTGTGGATGAATCAAATCCAGGATGTCTCTCCGCTTAAAGAGCTTAAAAACTTACAAAATCTTAATGTTTGCTGGAATCAGGTTGAAAATATTGAACCATTGTGCGAATTAACTGCTTTGCAAGAGCTTTATTTACGTCAAAATCAAATAAATGATATCTCTTGCATGAAAAATCTTAAAAATCTGCGTATTACCTGGCTCAACGACAATAAAATTTCTGATATTTCTGCTTTGGCTTATTTGACCGACCTCGAAGTGCTAAATCTAGCCAATAACCAAATTAGCGATTTATCTCCTTTACGAAATCTTACAAAAATCAAAAGAATCTACCTCCAACACAACCAAATTCGCGATATCTCGCCTGTTACACATTTTAAGGTCACTGTTCTTAATTTGTCTAATAATCTGATCGAAGATGTCCTGCCTTTAACCCAAATTTCAACACTTAAAAGGCTCGATTTATCAGGCAATCCAGTGAAAAATTTAGAGCAATTAAAGCGTCTTCGCCCGGATTTACAAATAAAATTTTAGAAAAAAACTTGATATTTTGAACAAATGTTCATAAATTTGAAGTGTCAATTTAGAACAAATTGTTTATGCCACGACCGCAAAAAAGCAGATTAGTTAACGAACCACCGGTATTTACCGAATTTAAACCTGCAGGCATTGGCAGCCGTTTTATCGATACAATTATTCTTTCAATTGACGAATACGAAGCTCTGAGACTTGCTGACTTTGAGGGTATGAGCCACGAACAAGCCGCTGAGGAAATGCAAATTTCACGACCTACTTTTACGCGGCTTCTGGATTCCGCACATGCTAAAGTTGCTCAAATGCTGGTGCAGGGCAAACGCCTTGTAATACAGGGAGGTAACGTTGATTTTAGATACAGCATAGTTAAATGCGCAAATTGTGGACAAATGTTCAGAATTCCTTTTGGTCAGACTTTAGACGCTTGTCCAAATTGTGGTTCGACTAATTTGATTTACCTGGGACAACCGCACGGCGGCAGACACGGAATGCACCATAGACGTGGAAAAGGCCGTGGCAGACGGTTTTGATTTAAACAGCAAAACCTTAAAAACTAAATACTATGCCCTGGGGAGATTGCACTGGCCCCTGGTGGGCGCAAGGTGGTCGAAGCCCTCGTCGTGGTCCGTGGGGCTGGTTTAGAGGCCTTTTTGGCGGTGGCCCATGGTGGTCACAATCAGAGCCGCCATATTCAAAAGACGACGAACGGGCTTATTTAAAAGACCAGGAAAGCTGGCTAAAAAGCCGTCTTGAAGCAATACGCCAGCGTCTGCGTGATTTGGGCGAAGAATAATTTTCAACAAATTCCCAATCACATTTAGCCTTGATGCTACGAGTGTTACGGCAGGCCGACGCAGTCGGCCTGCCGTTTTTCGTTGAAATCAGGTGTACGGCGCATTTAGACTTACATCAATTCTTGGGCAGTGATAGGACGTTCGTTGTGCAGGTCTTTGAGGTAAAGGTGGTAGATTGATTTTAGATTTTTCCTTTTACGTAAGGCGTTTTGCCAGCAAAAACTATAGCTACCTGTAGAATATGTTTTTTATCCCAGCCACGATTAAGTAATTCTTTTGTATATTGCTTTTCCTCGATTTGTTGTAAAGCTTGCTCCAGTGCTTTATTTACGCGTGCTTTAAATTTGTCATTGTTCTCATTAGGCTTTTTTTTCTCTATACGCTTAATTTCTATCAATATTGCTTTATTTTCACCTTCAAATTTACGAGGTATAATAGCTAAATCGTATCTACCTTCTCCACTTTCACGGTCAGATTTAAGTTCATATTCATCGCCTAAAATTGCCAATAACCCTAACAGATAAGCTTTGTAAACCTGTTCGTTGAAATACACAGTATCGAAATAACTAAATTTATCTTGCATGACTTTGCGTAGGCCACGTTCGTAATCGTCGAAGCGCCCATCTAATAAAGCTTTAATTGTATTTTTTAAAGTTTCTCCACTTATGGATAATTCTTCTTCTAACCATTCCATTATCGTATCACGATAAACTTTTTCTAATTCCTTATTTGGTATTTTTAATTTATAATCGTTACCTCCTAACCATTCTGTAAATGTCAGATAACCAGTAAAAAGCATTAAAGTCCATAATAAACGTTTTTTAGTTTTAAGTTCAGTAAACACAAAATTTTCATAAATAGGCTTTTCAATAGTTTGGCCTTCTAATAGTTTTGTTAATTCATTTCTTATTTGTTCAGCATCAGGTTTTCGTAATTCTTGTTTTATTAAGTCGTTTGTGCTTGTTTGTGTCCAATATTCTTTAAATTCAGATTCACTGTCAGCAACGAAATTAAGAATTGACCATGGATTATAAATGTTTTCAGTTTTTCCAATCCGATAACCATTATACCAGGCTTTAACCTTGTTGAAATATTTAGATTTGTTGTAATAATCGAGCATTTGTTTTACTTCTAACTCTGTAAATCCGAATTTATCTCCCATTTCGTGATTTAGTACAGAAAAAACTTTAATGTTATTTAGACCAGAAAAAATACTTTCTTTTGAGACACGTAAAATACCTGTTATAACAGCTCTAAATAAATATTTATTATCTTTCAAGCCGTCGCCTAAAAAAATTCTCATAAAATTGATAGCTTCATCGTAATATTTATCATAGGCTCTGTGAACAGGTTCATCATATTCGTCAATTAAAATTATGGTGGGACTTTGGTGATAACGATAAAGCAATTCGGATAAAAATACCAAGGAAGTTTCGTAGTGTTCTATTGTTGCCTCTTCATTTAGGATTTTTTCAAACCTTGTTTTTTCAAAGTTGTAAAGTACTTTACTATTGAGTAGATAAATATGGTCTTTAAAAAAATTTACAATCCTGTTTTTTATTATGTTAAATGTGCCATCCCATGAGTCTTTTGCTGAGTTTTTAAATGTTAGGTGGATAATAGGGTATTTGCAGCAATATTTATTAATGATGTCGCTGTGCTGCCAGATTTTAAGATTTTTAAAAAGTTCGATGTTTTCAGGATGTCTAATGTCAAAAAAGTAATAAAGCATTGAGAGATTCAAGGTTTTTCCAAATCTTCGGGGTCGTGTTATAAGTTTTACTTCGCCAGTAGTATTAATGATTTCTTTGATTAACAAAGATTTATCAACATAATAACCATTTTGTTCAAAAAATTTTTTAAAATCTGATACTCCTAATAAAATTTGTTTCATTATTGTTG
>WFZV01000077.1 GCA_015489395.1 Bacteroidales bacterium | reverse complement strand
GAATTTAAATTCCAGACATTTCTCTCGCAGGGCTTTGCAATTTTGTTATTGGGAGAGCGTGGAACAGGCAAGTCGCATATCGTAAATAAATATTCAAAAAGTAAGAATATAAAACTTGTTGCAGCTAACTGTGCGTCATTTATTGACAGCCATATTGCAGAAAGTGAGCTATTCGGTTATGAAAAAGGCGCGTTTACTGGTGCAGATAAAGCAAAAGCTGGCTTGATTGAACAGGCAGACGGTGGAATTTTGTTTCTTGATGAAGTCCACACTTTGCCAAAAGATATCCAATTCAAGCTGATGCGTGCTTTTGCTACTGACGAGGAAAACCGTATGACAATACGTCGGCTTGGCAGCACGAAAGAAAATAAAGTCACGCTTAAAGCCTTGATTTTTGCCACAAATAAAACCATCGACGAGCTTCGCCATCTGCTTTTACCTGATTTTTATGACCGCATTGTCCAGCTCGTTATAGAATTGCCTCCATTACGTATGACTCCCCATGAGATTATTCCAGCATTTCGTGAGATATGGCAGCAGTTAAAATTTGATAGCTTAGGCTACGATTTCCCGTCGTATGATAAACCTTTGTTGAATTGGGTTAAATCTTTACCACTGTTCGGCAATTACCGTGATTTGCAGCGAATTGCAATGAATTACAAAGCATATTTGGAGTTCCCCGACGAATTAAAAAGACTTTTACCATACAAAAATGCACTGGAATACACCAAAGACCAGTTTAAAAAATACATGTTAAATGCTGAAGCTTCGCAGCAACAAAACGAATATTTTTCAACCTCAAAGACACCACAGCAAATGATGGCTGCATTTAAGCGAGATCTCGCAAACTGGGCTATAGAGACTTTCGGCAGCGCGCGCAAAGCAGTGGAGCATTTTTCTGAGTTGGGCGAAAAGATTTCCGAAGTGACGCTTTACAATTGGAGAAATAGCTCAAGTTAGACCGGCTTTAAACAGAATTTGAGACAAAACTCGTCTTTAAACATAAAATTTCAAAAAGTCCTGATAATAAGTTAACTATGGACGAAAAAAGTTGATTTTTGTCAGTTTACAGGGTTTTAGCGTAAAAAATTATAATTTTGCTAAAGACAAAAATCAGACTTTCAGTATGATATTTGGTAGTAAAAAACGAAAAATTAAGTCAATAACCCATAACGGACGCCACAGTAATAACCTGACTAAGATTGAAAATATTAAGCTTTTGACAGTAGCTTTTATAATAGGTTTAGTTGCTGGTGCTGTTGGAGCTTTGTTTCGTATAATACTCAGTCATATCGAAGAAATCAGGACTTTGCTTTTTACCTGGGCGCATAACCAGAGTTTTTCAGTCTGGATTATACCTGTGTTGTTTTCTGTTATCGGTGTTATAATTGCTTTGTATTTAGTGAAAAAGTATGCTCCTGAGACGTCGGGTAGTGGTATTCAGGAGATTGAAGGTGCTTTGGATGAAGTGCGTCCGATTCGTTGGAAGCGTGTTTTGCCTGTGAAGTTTTTTGCCTCTTTGTTTTCGTTGGGAGGAGGTTTGTTGTTAGGTCGCGAAGGTCCCACTGTCCAGTTGGGAGCCAATGTTGGAAAGATGATAAAAGATTTATTCCGTTTGCCTGACCATGAAAATAATCCGCTTATTTCAGCTGGTGCTGCTGCAGGTTTAGCCAGTGCTTTTAATGCCCCTTTTGCCGGAATTATTTTTGTAATCGAAGAGATGCACGACCATTTTAAGTTTAATTTCTATTCTGTGGCAGCAATCATGATAGGGTCTGCAACGTCCGATTTAGTGGTTCGGGCAATGATTAGTCCAAAGCCAGTAATTGCTATGAATGTTTATTCAAGTCCGCATTTGTCAGCTATTTTGCTTTTTATTCTTTTGGGTCTGTTTTTCAGTTTTATAGGCTATGCTTTTAACAAATCATTGATTTTTACTATGGATTTATTTCAGGACCGTTGGAATCCGCCAATTGTTGTGATGGGAGTTTTCGCAGGATTGGTGATAGCTGTTGTTGGAATTGCTTATCCGCATATTATTGGTGGTGGTTATCCGCTCATACAGCAAGTTTTAAACCGCAATTTTAGCCTAATTTTTCTATTGTTTTTGTTTGTCGTAAGGTTTATTTTGACTATTTTTAGTTATAGCACAGGTGTACCTGGCGGAATTTTCGCTCCTTTGATGACTCTGGGTATAATTTTTGGAATGGTTTTCGGTGAAATCACGCAACACTATTTCCCTGATATAGTGCCAGATATTGGTGTTTTTGCTATTGCAGGCATGGCAGCGATTTTTTCATCCACGGTAATTGCTCCGCTTACAGGTTTGGTGCTTGCTGTTGAAATGACAGCTAATTATGAATTGATTTTGCCGTTGATTTTAACTACAGCTACAGCTTCGGTTGTCACCCGTCTTATGGGTAATGAGCCGATTTATACTACTTTGTTGAAGAGGACTTTAGAAAGAGAAAAACGTTTAAAAGAGCAGGAGAAAAAGGGTTCATAATTTTTTTGTTTAATGGTTAAATTTAAAGTATATGGGACAAAGGCTTAATTCAATTTGGCAGAAATACCGGTCTTTTTTCCCTTTACAGCTTATTATCGAGTATTTTAAGCGTGATTATTTGATTTTGTTGTTTTGGTTAATTCTGTTTTTGGTAATTACCGGTAAGTTAGGAACAGAATTCGGTTTGCCGTATATTTTTCTCAGCCCTGAGTATATGGGAAAGATAAACGCTCTATCTTTTTTGTTTTTGGGAATAGGCGTTGGCAGTTTTATTATGGCGTTTAATGTGTCTTCGTATGTTGCAACGGCTCATCGTTATCCATTTTTAGCTACTGTAAAGCGGCCTTTTGAGATTTTTTCGTTCAATAATTTATTTTTTCCTTTGCTTTACATCCTGGTTTATGTTGTTGAAAGCTTTATTAACCAGGTTAATTACGAGATGTTACCGACGGGAAAGGCTGTATTGAATCTTTTATCGTTTCTTTTGGGAATTAGCTTGTTTGTGGGTTTTGCGTATTTGTATTTTTATTTGACTGAAATTGTTTTGTATGATTTTATTGAAAATTTAAAGGTTAAAATCAAAAATTGCCGTCTGTTAGCCTGGTTTGTACAACGGTACAATGTCCATAAGCACGATAAGCTTAAAAAAATCGATTCTGAAAATTTAAAATTTTCGCCAAAAGTTAAGTTTTATCTGGGTAAAAACTTAAAAATCCATCAGGTTAAAAAGCTACATTTTATTAACAATAGGCAATTGACAAAGACCTTTACCCGTCAGCATATTCATGCGTTTTTCTTTGCTATAATAACTTTATCGATAATATTTTTACGTGGGCTTTTGAGCGATAATCCACAATTTATTATCCCGGCTGCAGCAAGTATTCATGTGTTTTTTACCGTAGTTTTGCTCATATTAACTTTGTTTTATGTGTTTTTTGGTCAGTGGTCAGTGTTTTCT